>JASLPZ010000419.1:0-5668 GCA_030744725.1 Pirellulaceae bacterium | reverse complement strand
ACTGATACGAATCATGACACTGGCAATCAAGGGGCTCTTGGGATACGTGGCGGCCAGTGTGACATAGGCCTCCAGGGCCGCATCGAAGTCACCAGCTTCCTCGTGGCTCTGGGCCAATTTGTACTGTGCATCCGCTGCCAATCCATGATCTGGGAATTGACGCACAATCATTTCGTATGATTCGATCGCTTCATCCCACTGCTGCAATTCCTGAGAGAATTGGCCCAACAAGTAGGCGATGCGCGGCACGTATTTCGGGTCAGGGTAGTCCTCCATGACTTCGCGCAGGATCCGCCGGCCCGCGGCAAGGTCTATCTGCTCCTCAGCTTCACGTCCCAAGCTGCGGTGGCTCTTGAACAGTTCGAAGTAGCTCTCCGCGACATGAAACTTGGTCTCGACGGCCAGCGTTTCGTCGTTAAAGGTTTTGCTGAAGGCAGCCACTAATCCATCCGTGCCCACCACGACTGGCGCTTCTTGCAGTAACTCCAGCGTCCCTGATTCGGTACTGGCTGCTGTGTCCAAGTAATGTACCGAGAGCGTGTCGCCAAAATAGCATTCAATCATGGAGTCTGCTGGATCCAAGTTGTTTTCGCCAGGCTTCTCATTGGATTGGAGCGTAAACGAGCCAGTAAAGACACCACTATGCACCAAGGTCTCGACCAGCGTTACCGATTCAGATTCGCCGAAGGCCGAGCGGATTTTGACGGTCGTCGAATCACGCTCGTCCGTGGCGTCCTGGTCGGCATCTACAACGCGGAGAAACAGCTTTTCACCCACATGCAGTTGGGCAATGGGATCTACGTACTCGCGGTCGGTAATCGTCAACTGTCCGTTTGAGATCAGTTGCCCGGCAGCGGTAACTTCGGTCGCAACGCCGTCGGCGCGAAATTCGTCTTGATATCCCGCCGCAATGCGGTCTTTGCCCGTCAGATTCAGCACGCGCGCGACGAGGCTGTCATCCAATACTGAATTCTCCTCGTCTCCTTCATCCAAACGGCCGCCGCCAATCAAGTTGCGAGGCATTTCGGGCGTAATCGGCACGACTCCCGGACTGGTGTGACTGCCCAATTGCAGGACGATCTGTCCGACAAAACGACCTTCTTCGAGTGCCCATTCGTCCGCGCTGGCGCGCGGCACAGACGTAAACACACCCGAAACAACACAACGCACGTCGGCCGTCGCACCGTCGGTGGTTTTTATCTGAACGATGATCTCGCTAAGGCTGTCGCGGGCAGCATCGGGATCTATAATCTCAATCGTCAGAGGGGCTTCAAAGGCGACACTGCTAACGGTGACGCCGTCGTCTGGAACATGGTAGGTAATTCGAGGTGGCAGCTTTGGATCAGCCGCCGGGGTGACGAGGCTCTCGAGGATTTGGATCTGTGCATCCGTTGGCTGATTGACGTAGACCACACTTTCTCGCGGTACGGAATGCCCGGGAAACGTGTTTTGTTCATCGAGATAACGGACATAGATCCGATCTCCCCTTTTGACGTGCAATTTTTCCGGTGCAGGCTCGGCCGACGTGTCAATCTCCTTGGTGAAGAGCCCGCTGAACTCTTCCGTTTCTGTCGCGTTGAACTGGACTGGATCGCCATCGTTAATGGAGACTTCGAAGGCGACTTGATCAGGCGCCGCTGATTGGTCGCGGTCATAGTCCTGGATCTCGACAATCACGCGTTCGCCCGGTTCAACCCGCTTTAGCCGCTTCCGCACGGTCGAGACCGTACCATTGCTTGAACGCTCGAAGTCATAAGCGATCGCCGCCACCTCGGCGTTGAAATAGGTCGCTTGCAACTGCTGTGTCAACAATCGACTGCCACCTGCGTTGGTTTGGGTCACGTCATCCGTGTAACTGGCCGTCACCACGTCGCCTCCGGCAATTTCCAGGACGGCATTCTGAGACAGAGAAAGCACATCGGCAGCCGTGGGGATGAACGGTTGATCGCGATCAGCACCCGAAATCTCCACGTGGTTAACCGCGACGGCCTCGCCAAGATACTCGTTAATCACAAAACGGGTGTAACGCGCATCGATGTCATCAAAACGAAAATCCCAGGCGTTATCCGAGAGAATCACGCGCGATCCAACTGCCGGCCGCAATTCCACGCCGCGCAGACCCATCGTGTAGCCATTGCGAATCTCTTGCGGGCGAATCGTCAGTTTCGCAACGCCAGATTTGTCGATCGTGATCGTGCCAAAGCGATCTGTCTGATACTTACTCCAGTTGCCGGTATTGGCCAAGTTTGAAGTAAAGTACTGGTCGCCCAGTTCGACGCGAACGATCGAGCCGCCTCCTTGGTGCGAGTAATTCATCCAGACGTCATAGACTCCCTCGGAAATATCAAACTCCCAGGACACGGCGTCGTCGGTCGACTGCCACGAGCCAAGATGCTTGTCTTCGCCTTCTCCTTTGATACCGAATTCCTCAGAGGTCTTGTTGAGTTTCGCAGTTTCGATCGCCAACGACCTGGCACCCGTCACTGCGACAGGTGCCTGCGCAGGTTCTTCGCCAAGCGCCGTGCTGGCTGCCGCAACATCAAAATCACTGGTCAGGAATGGCCCCAGCGTTACGCGTTGTTCGTCCAGGCTGGCACGGGCCCGCAGCGCGGACAGTTCCTTGTTATTGGGGTGCGCGGCGGCGAAGATCGTCAGATCGTGAACGCCCTTTTCCAGCCACACGTCGATCGTGCGGTTACCAGCGCCGACTTTCAATTCCAATTGACCATCCAGCGCGAGTGCCGTACGGCTCCCACGAACAGCGAAGCGAACGGCGCCCGCGCGAAGTTGAACGAACTTGCCGAACCAGATCACCGAGACATATCGCGATCGGTTCCCTTCTTCATTTTCTTCTGGGCGCGTCCACTGCAGCTGCCCGCCAGTCACATTGCCTTTTTCGATTGGTTCGCCGGCCGCCAGGTTAACCACCTGTTGCCACGATGTGTAGGACGTCGCATTGCCGGCGAACACGCGATATTGCATCGGCCCAAATTCGCCGGCCACGGCCGCTGCCGCTGGCGTCGCTGGGTGCGAGGCCAGGCGAAACCAGAATTCGCCGTCGTAACTGGCCTGTAGTTCGCCCCGTACCGGTTTGTTGTCGTCGGTTTGCGGAACAAAGAACTTGGCCTTCGAAATTGTCCGCAGGTCCTTCATATCGACGGTAAGCGATTTCGGAGTGGCGCCGTCGGGTTCGCTTTGCCAAAAAGTTTTGGGGTCCTTGTCGATGGCCATCAGCGGACTGTGATCGATCGCGGTGTCACTGGCCAACGCTCCGGCAGGCAATTCGCCACTTTGTGCCGTACCTTCAAAAACACCCGAATGCGGACCGGATTCGGTCAGTGTCACCTGCACCTGATCACCGCTATCGGCGACCAACTTGGTGACGATGGTGTCGGCCGATGGTGACAAGTCGCGATCCCCATCAACGACGCGGAGGTAGATCGGGTTGCCTGGCTTGATCTGGTTTGCCGGGCGTTGCATCGATTGCCGCGCATCGGCCCGCTGGCGGTCCCGCTCTTCACGCGCCAGTCGCTGGCTGAATGTCTCCTCTTCTTCGTCAATGATCTTGCTGCTGGCGACTTCAAACTTGGCGTCACCGGCAATTTGGATTTCGACATCCGAAAGCGGCACGCTTTTGAATTCGACTTTGAATCGATCGGGATAGTCACACAGGATTTTGTCGTTGCCGCTGACCTGCAGGACCTTGTCATGTTTGGTCACCGATCCCAGTTGTGTGTCAACGTCGGTTCGGAAGACCCCCTTCCCTGCTCCACCGCTGGTGAGATAAACCAGTTCTTCGTCTCCTCCGGGTTCTGTGCGGACGATCACTGGGATCCGATTGTGACCGCGACTGATGCCAAGATCGCTGTCCTGGACCACAATGGAGAGTGGCATACCAGGGGCGTGTTGCCGTTTGCTGGAGCGCCCCAGCCGGCCCACTGTCATCAGCAACTGCAATTGGTCGATGTACCGCTCTTCGGCACCATAGACTTCCGCCAGGTTGTACAAGGCTTGATTCGCCAGGTCGACGTTGGGGACGCGTTCGAGCACCGTGCGAAAGATGGCGCGTGCCTCGTCATTGTCGCCACGACGATGCGCCAACACTCCACGGAGGAACTCGGCCCGGATGATGACTTCAGTGTCCCGGCTGTTGGCCAGTTTCTCGAAGACCGTTTCGGCCTGGTCGTAGACCTTCTGTGCCATGTAGGTTTCACCGATCCCAAATTCGGCCTCGATAGCGAAGCCGGAAGTCGCATAGCGATTGATCACGGTCGTGTATTCACTTCGTGCGACGTCATACCGCTTGGCTCCAAAGAAATTCTTGGCCAGTAGGTATTGGATCTGGGCTTTTGTTTCATCTTCTACGGTCTTCGATTCACTGTTCTTGATCAGCCATTGGCGAAGAATGTTCTCGACGTCGTCGTGATTCGATTCGCCGCCAGCCGCCATCAGGTTTTCACAAACGAAGACCAACAGGTCCATCGGTACGGCGTCGCGGTGTTCATCAAACAATGCTCTGTTGTCGAGATAAGTGTCCAGCGCCAGCCGCCTATCGTTCAAACGCAAGTAGAGGGCGGCCTGTAGCAACGGCGCGATCGGGCTGTTCTCGTCGATGGTCAATCCGACGGTCCCCTGCCGCGCGAAACACTGGCCAATCATGTTGCGCGCTGATTGCTTACGCTGGTCGTTGATATTGGTCAGATTGGCCAGCATTCCAGATAGCAGTGTGGCGGCGACGTTGTAGTCTTGTCGAGTGACCGCTGCCTGGGCGAACGGCATCAGCTGGTCAAAGCGGTGCGAATCCGTCGGTAAGTTACGGGTCACATGTTGCCAGGCCAAAAGCCTCGCGATGGGCGACTTTGCGTCCCCTGGTTCTGCCTCCAGGAGCATAAGTTGAGCTTGCGCAGAAGGCCAATCGATCCGCACGCCCGCGATCACACGAGCGACGCGTTGGATATTCTCCGGCGAGTTTTCCTGCTCCTTGTCGACCCGATAATCTGCGTGGCTGCTGCGATAATTGTGCAGCATGTAGTGCAGGCTCCAGGCGTCGAGCGTAACAGCGCGAAACGGTCGGTTGCGTTCTCTTGTTCTGGTTTCGCGCAAAGTCTTCTCAAAGGCGTCCAGATTCCCCAACCGCAGATAGGTATCGGCCAGCCATGCCCCGTACCGGCCAATTGCATCAGTGTCTTTGATGAAACGAGCGTGCGCGAAGGCAATCTTCTGTTGTGGGTCTTCGATGCGCTCGAACAGTTTCCAAGCGGATTCGGCCGACTCGTGGTGATCATTTCCCGGTTGGGCGGCGGCCGTCCACAAGGCGACTGCCGCCGGCTCTTGTTCCAGTCGAAGTAGCACGTCGCCCATGTTGGTCGTATTTGTCCAGTCAGGCCCGAACTTCTGTTGTGATTTTTTGGCCCACTCAACGGCACGCATCGCCAGGGCCACGTCCATGTTCTTCTCCGCAGCGACCAGCAAGCGTCGCCAGGCATCGCTTTGGTTTGACGGCGGTTCGATTGACAACATCGACAAAGCCGCTTCCTTTGCAACTTCCGGTTGACCGTAATCCGTTGCGACCTGCAGATAGCGGTAGCGATAATCAAAGTTGTCCGGGTCCAGAGCGACCAATTGCCGGTAGTACTGGGCGGCCAACGCACGTTCCTTGGTGGGCGCG
>JASLPZ010000418.1:0-5678 GCA_030744725.1 Pirellulaceae bacterium | reverse complement strand
CGGTACGCCAACACCGTGCGATTCTTTTCATTATGCAAGTGATGCACGTAGGTCTCGTCCCAACTTTCAAACCCGCCAAATCCCTTCATAATTGGGTGGTCCGATTGGGCAATGGTGGTGCGAAAGGTGCCTACCCCATGGCGTTTGAATTGTCCGCCCATCAGGGCGACGACTTCGTCGTTGTTTCGGAAGCAATACGTGGCGCAGTGGAGCGGCACGAAACCGCCACCCGCAGCGACGTAATCGAGCAAGGCCTTGGCTTGTGGCGGATCGATCGTGTCGATGTTCCCGTACAAGGCGATGGCATCGTAGCCTTTGAGGTTGTCCGGATTCAGATCCGAGACCTTGTCCGTGTACACCATCTTGACGCCGCGCGCAGCCAGTACCGGTTGCAATTGCACGAATCGCTCGCGGGGGCGATGGTGGCCGTTATCGCCAAGGAAGAGAACATTCAGATCCTTAGCGTGAGCACATGTAGTCGACGAAACGATCAGGAACACAAGTACAAGGGAAAGGGATGGCAAGCGAACTGTGAAGCGTATTTTCGATTTCATATGGTATGTCCTAGATCTATCTTTTTGACTTTATTCCATCTAAACATCACTCCCGCCGGTCGAAAATCTGGACGGAGCTTTTTCAGAAACATCCAAGGAAAGAGCCGAAATCTGCCTGATTCTATGACGAGCGCCTGTGAAGCGGAGTCGGGTTGAGTCTTGCCTGGCCAATGCACAATCGAATTCCGCCTTCGTAGTTCGGCGAGCAACACCGTCAGAAAGCATGCGAATGATCTCGCTGGACGTACTTGAGACAAGCATTCATTGGGCAACCTCCGATGCTTTCGGCTCTGTCTCCAACGTGAACTCCGGCAACCGGACGGTCTCGCCGCCTTTGAGAGCCGATTCATGGGCACAGATACCGACACAAGTCCAATTGGCGCTAGTCACTGCATTGGGCCAAGGATCGCGATCTTCGACGAGTGCGCTGATAAATTCGTTAACTAGGTGAGGATGAGAACCTCCGTGGCCTCCGCCTTGCAGGAACGACAGATGCTCCGTGTCATGAATCTCTTGCGGCAGGGTGAACTTGCGAATCGGCTCGGGTAGCAGGTGAGCGAAGTCAGGCACTTTGATCTTTTCAGCGATCTCGGGTTCTGGTTTCTTTGCCGTGTGAATGACGTGTGGTTCGTTTTCGATCAACGTCCACTCAAAGCTCTTCTTTGTGCCATACACGTCGAAGCTCTCGCGATACTGACGCGCGACGTCGTACAGGCAGCGCCACACATGGGCGGTGAGATCGCTGTCCTGCACCTTGATATGACACGACTCGACCGCGAAACGATTGCCGGACTTCTCGGCGATGTCGTCGCGGACCGTTCCTGAGCCGAAACAACTGACGTATTCGGCGAGTCCGTCGATCAAACCGAGGCAGGGACTGACAACGTGCGTCGCGTAGTGCATTGGAATCATGCGTTCCCAGTACTCCGGCCAGCCGTCCATGTCCTGGGGGTGAGAGGCCGCCAAATGCTGGATCTTTCCGAGTTCACCTTTCGTGTACAGCTCTTTGATGAACAGGAATTCGCGGCTGTAAACGACGGTTTCAGCCATCATGTATTTCAAGCCGGTTTCCTGGACCTTTTCAACAATCTGGCGGCATTCCTCGACGGTCGTGGCCATCGGTACGGTGCACATCACATGTTTGCCGGCATCCAGAGCCTTCAGCGACGTCCACGCATGGTCTGAAATCGGACTGTTGATATGTACAAAGTCGATGTCCGGGTCCGCGAGCACGTCGTCGTAGTTTGTGTACCGCTTTGCGATACCGAACTGATCTGCCGACTGCGCCAGTTCAGCTTCATTCCGCCGACAGAGCGCGGCGACCTCGGCGACCGGATGGGCTTGATAAATGGGAATAAACTCGGCCCCAAAACCTAGGCCGATCATGGCAACTCGAACAGGATCTGACATCGTCTCCTCGCTGAACCAGAATGATTGATACTAAAAGCCTACTGGGAACTACCAGCCACACAATGAAATATTGCGCATTCATGCTATACTATTTCACCATGAAACGATCTGTCGCTCTCCTCATCGAAACGAGCAATGAGTACGCTCGTGGAATCCTCCGAGGTGTCCTCCGATATCAGCAGGAACACGAACGATGGACCATCGATCTGCCGGAGCAACAACGTGGAGCCGACCCTCCTCGATGGCTTCGTACTTATGGGGGCCACGGAATCATCGCGCGCATCGAAACAGGCTCGATCGCGAGGGCAGTGCGAGCCGCCAAGTTACCAACCGTCGACGTGAGCGCTGCGCGACAGTTGCCAGCCGTGCCTTGGATCGAAACCGATGATGCTGCGATTGCGAAGCTGGCCGTTGAACACTTCCTGGAAAAGGGTTTTCGGCATCTCGCGTTCTGTGGTGACGTTGCATTCAATTGGGCCAAGTGGCGCCGCGACGCGTTCGTGGCCGAGGCAGGTCGAGTCGGTATCGACGCAACGGTTTTCGATGTCGGTGATGAGACAACTGGCACAACTTGGCCTCGTGAACGCCGACGACTCATGCGCTGGCTTGAAAAACTGCCCGAGCCGTGCGGCTTGATGTCGGCTTATGATTCGTTGGCTCGCCGAGTGATCGACTTATGTGGTCAAGTTTCGCGACACGTTCCCGATTCGATTGCCGTTCTCGGAGTCGACGACGACCCATTGTTGTGCCAGCTTGCAACTCCTCCGCTTTCGAGTGTAATACCCGACGCGGAAGGGGCTGGCTACACAGCGGCAGAGCAACTCGACGCCATCATGTCTGGCCGAAAGATCAAGCCTACAGGTACTTTCCTGCGGCCTCTGGGCATCGCAACTCGCCAGTCCACCGACACGCTTGCCGTCGAGGACTGGCACGTGGCCAAGGCGGCACGTTACATCCTGACTCATGCCTGTGATGGAATCCAAGTTTCCGATGTGGTCAAGCAAACAAACCTAACCCGGCGTGCACTCGAAACACGATTCAAACGGGTGGTGGGAAAAACACCGCACGAACTGATCACGGCGACGCGGCTGGCGAAAGCAGAAAGGCTACTTCGTGAAACCAACCTCACGCTGGATCGAATCGCAAACCGCTGTGGCCTCGAATACGCGGAATACCTCAGCGTTCTTTTTCGAAAACACCGCGAGATGACACCCGGCGAATATCGCCGGCAACATCGGCAAAAGTTGTGATCGCTTCTTTTGTGCGGTCGGCCACGGTCATGGTCTCCGAATTAACGCCAGTTCCGCTCGCGTTCTCACCTGTCCCAAGTCAATTAGCGACTGGTACTCGTGAGCCAGTTTCAAGCGGTCAAAATGTAGTCCTCTATGCACCTAACTAGCTCAACGAGACCTCGGATTGAGTAGAGTACGACTCGGGAATCCTTCTGGATCTCCAATTTGAGATTAGCAAACGCTTGTGAGACACTGCGCCACCAAAACTAACCGGATACGTAAGTGAGGGACCGATCCCTCGCTGACGCTGCGGGTTGGTTCGCTTGATGCAAAACCCTATTCAGACTTGGGCAGCCATTTCCGATGCGACGCGATCACGTCAGCGAACTGTGGATCGCCAGCAAGGTTGTTCCATTCGTTGGGGTCGACCTTGTGGTCGTAGAGCTGCTGCGTGCCATCGGGGTGGCGAATGTATCGATAACGCTGACCACGAGCCGCGTGGTTGTCCTTGCCCCAGGTGGTCACCGCAGGCCGCTCTCGCTCAGCCTGAGGATCTCTGAGCAACGGCACCAGACTCAACCCATCCAGGTCATCACGCTTTGGCAGCGAGCACAATTCGTTAAGCGTCGGATAGACGTCCAGCAAACTGACCGGCCGCGAACAGACCGAGCCCGCTTGCGTCAGGCCCGGCGCGATCACGATCAGCGGCACGCGGGTGGCTTCTTCAAAGAGTGTAAACTTTTCCCACTGCTGCTTTTCGCCCAGGTGCATCCCGTGGTCGGACCAGAGCACGACGATGGTATTCTTGGCGTGCGGACTCTTATCCAAAGCGTTGATTAGGCGACCCACTTGGGCATCCGCGAAGCTGATCGACGCCAGATATCCACGTACGGCCCCACGCCACTCGTCGTTGTCAACCAGCCAACGATGCCACGCCTTGCGAATCGAGCGCTGACCCGCCGATGGCACATCGGCCAGATCGTTGTCTTTGACCTTCGGAAGAAATACGTCTTTCGCCGGATACAGGTCAAAATACTTCCTCGGCGCATACCAAGGGATGTGCGGTCGAAAAATACCGATCGCGTGGAAAAACGGTTTGTCGCGTTGCTTGGCCAGTTCGCCGATCGCCCAATCGACAACCTGGTAGTCGGCGGTACTTGACTCGGGCTGATCATCGGGAGCCCAATCGAAGTAGTGCGGTGGCCGGCCCTTGATTTCTTTGCCGACCGCGATCGGCTTGGAACGCAGATAACCGTTGGCCGTCCGCTTGGCATCGGCCGCGCTTGGCCACTGCGGCTTCGGCATGGGGCTGGTCGCCGAAGGCCAATAATGATCCCACAGTTTGGCTTCGTTTTGTTGTTTGCCGTAGCCATCGGTGATCCACGACAGCGCGTGAAAGATCTTTCCGCCGCCATAGGCCGTGTAGCCTCCTGTGCGGAAGTGCTCGGGCAAGGTCACCGCTTGGGCCAGTCGCGGACTCTCGCGCCACTGCTGACCGTTGTTGTAGATGCCCGAGGATGACGGTGCGACACCAGTCATCACCGCCACGCGCGACGGGTTACACGACGGCGCGGCACAGTGGGCATTGGTGAACAATACTCCGCGCTTGGCCAGTCGGTCGAAATTCGGCGTGTGAACATTCTTGCGACCGCCGAGGCAGTTGATCCAGTCGTTGAGGTCGTCGACTGCGATGAACAGCACGTTCGGGCGGGCCTGAGGGGTTTCGGCGTCGCTTGCGCGTGGTGCCAAGCTGACCATCGCAACGAAACACAGCGTTATTGTGACTCGCATGAAATCACTCATTTCGTTTTATAGGGCCACGGTTGGACTTTGGCGCGCACCGCCCATTTTTCCCATTTCGCGAGCAACTGCTCGACCTTCTCGGGGTTCTTGTCTGCGAGGTTCTGTAATTCCGCGCGGTCGGTTTTCATATTGTAGAGCTCCCAGGAAAATTCCTTGGCCTCGCGACCACGTTGTCCCTTGCAAACCAATTTCCAGTCGCCGTCACGAATCGCGCAGTTGAGGTGGTGCTCGAAATAAAGAGCATCGGTACGCTTCAGCGGCTTGCCAGAGAACGCCGGTCGCAAACTCACGCCTTCGATCGGAATGATCTCGTGCTCGCCAAACTTTTTGGGATAGACTTCGCCGGCCACGTCGGCACACGTCGCCATGATGTCAATCACATGTCCCGGCTGATGCTCCAGCTTGCCGTTGCGCGAAGGATCTATGCCGCTGGGCCAATGCACGATCAATGGCGTGGAGATACCGCCTTCATGGGCAAAGTGTTTGTATTCACGAAACGGCGTGTTGGAGACGTTGGCCCACCCTCGGCCGTAGCCGATGAATGTATCTTCCGGACCGGCCATCACGCCCGGCCCCGTCTTCAGCGGCCGTCCATCGCGGGTCTGCATCGGCGGCCAGATTTTTCGTTGCAGATCGTCTGGGCCCATGGGCTTCAAGTTGGTGGCATAGCCGTTCTTGG
>JASLPZ010000417.1:0-5689 GCA_030744725.1 Pirellulaceae bacterium | reverse complement strand
TACAAACTCATGCAAAAGCCGAGACACCACTACAAACCGGGCGAAGCATAGAATTTACGTCGATTAAGTGCCATTCAGTCCCGACCCCTTTTCCCCAGCTACGGCAGCACTCGCACGTTCAATTGCGATAGCGCCTGCGTTGACCGAAAAACCCGTTGCGTCGCCGATTGAAAATCCGTTTCTTTTGCCTGAAAGATGTCGCAAAACTTTTGTGGATTACGATCCACCAGCGGGAACCACGAGCTTTGCACTTGGATCATGATGCGGTGTCCCGAGCGGAAGCAGTGATAGGTGTCGGGCATTGTGAAACGCACTCGGGTCGGCTGATTTGGTTCGAACGGCTCGGGCTTCTCGAAGCTGTTGCGGAACTTTCCTCGCATCACGTCGCCACGCACAAGCTGCTGGTAGCCGCCCATGCGGACCTCCTTGGGATTCTCCTTGGGGTCAGGATAATCGTCCGGATAGACGTCGATCAGCTTCACCACCCAGTCACTGTCCGTGCCCGAAGTCGAGACAACCAAGTTGACTTCGATTGGACCGACGAGCGTCACGTCTTCGTCCAATTCGCCCGTTTGATATACCAGGACGTCCGGACGTCGTGATGCGAAACGCTGGTCGGCAACCAAGTACTCGGCCGTCATGCCCGTGCGAACTCCGTCCATGTATGGGATAGGCTTGGACGGGTTGCTGACGTACTGGTCGTAGGGTCTCTGATCCCCGTTCCCTTTCGGCGGATCGAAAGACAACTGCTCGCCGGCATGAAAGTACAGCGACTTTGGCCGAGCTTGCGCGGGTGGCCACTTGTCGTACTTCTTCCACTGGTTGGTCCCCGTCTCGAACACCCAGGCCTCGGGGTGCTTCGAATCGCCTTTGTCCTTCAAATGCCGTTCGAAAAAAGGGAGCTCGATCTGCTCGCGATAGAACTCGGACGTTTTCGAATTGAATGGGATATCTCCGAAAAACGAACCGTCACCGCGAGCCCACCCACCGTGTCGCCAGGGCCCCATCACGAGCGTGTTGACGGTCTGAGGATTACGGGCTTCGATGGACTTGTAGGTCTCCAGGGCACCAAATAGATTCTCCGCATCGAACCAGCCGCCAACCGTCATCACGGCGGGCTTGACGTTCTTGAGATGCCGTCGGATGTCGCGAGACTTCCAGAAATCGTCATAGGTGTCATGCCGCATGGTTTCGATCCAGAACGGGACATCGCCTTTCAGATATTTGTCGTCGATCTCTCGCAGTATTTTGATGCGGCGATAGAACTCGTAGCCATCGGGAGTGCCGTATTCGAACGTGGTTTGGGAAAAGTCCTTTGTCGGCTGGGGGCGGTCCCGACCGTTGCGAGACATCCAGTTAAACATGTGAGCCAAAAAAAATGCTCCGTTGTGATGCCAATCGTCACCCATGAACCAGTCATTGACCGGTGCTTGCGGCGAGGCGGCTTTGATGGCCGGATGCGAGTCGATGATTCCCGCCGCTGTGTAGAAACCCGGATAGGAAATCCCGGCAATGCCGACCCTGCCGTTGTGGCCATCGACGTGTTTCAGTAACCACTCGACGGTGTCCCATGTATCAGTGCTCTCGTCGTTCTCGATGGTCGTCGACTTTTGCGGGCGGTGTGGTCGCATCTGGATGAAGTCGCCTTCGGACATCCAGCGGCCTCGCACATCCTGATAGACGAAGATGTAACCCGCCTTGGCCAGCAGCGGCGAAGGGCCGAGGTTCTCGGGATACTGATCCGCACCGTAGGGGCGGAGGCTATACGGTGTCCGTTTCAACAACATCGGATACGTTTGCGAATCGTCTTTGGGCACATAGACAGACGTGAAAAGACGCTTGCCGTCGCGCATGGGGATGCGGTGTTCGTACTTCGTATAGTGAGCCTTGACGTACTGCAGCCCTTGAGCATCGGCAATGCCCGGCACCATCGTCCCCAGCAGAACCACAAAGATGGCACAGTTCGAACGCCCGAGGAGATTCATCGCTATACTTCCTAACCCGTTCTCGGAGACAAAAAGAACGATTGATTGATTGATTGATTGATTCGTTCGTTCATTCATGGTGCATTGTAGTCACACTCGCAGGCGATGAACCACTACCAGCATGTTGGTCCGTATTTCGGAGGCGGATCAATAGGTCCCGGTCATAGAACGTCAATCCTCCAAACGACTGACCCACTCCAGGCGTCGCAGCCAGTCTTCGCACCGTGCGGGCCAGGTTGTCACGGGGTGTTTAAGAACAGGCCGCAGTCCATAACCGTGTCCGCCGGCGTCGTAGACATGCAGTTCGGATGGTACGTTGGCGCGTTTCAAGGCTAGGAAAAGTTGCAGGCTGCTTTCGACTCGAACACGATCATCGAAGGCGTGCGCGAAGAACATCGGCGGTGCGTCTTTGGTGACAATGATGTCGTCCAGCAGCGCCGTGCCGTCTTTGTTGACCAGACCGCCGGGGTAGAGGATTACCGCCGAGTTGGCGTGAAATGGCTTGGAGTCGGCATCGTCGCAAGACTCGTAGAGTCGCTCTGTAGCAAGCGATGTCCGAACGGCAGTGACGGCACCGGCGGAAAAGCCAAGGATGCCAATCCGGTCTTCGTTCAGATGCCATTGCGACGCACGCTGCCGCACCAGACTCATCGCGCGCTGCGCATCCTGGACCGGTGGCAGCCAGGCGGGATCGATGCTGTTGGTCGGGACACGGTACTTCAGGACAATTGCCGTCACGCCGATCGACGTCAGCCACTCGGCCACTTCGGTCCCTTCCAGGTCCCAGGCCAAAATGTGAAATCCACCGCCCGGGCAGATCACCATTGCCGAGCCATTTCGTATCTCTTCTGGCGGCAGATACAGATGAAGTTCGGGTTTGGAGACGTTGCCGAGTTTGATGATGCGACGACCTGCGATCAGCTTATCGGCTGGCTTTGTGAAGTCCCGTTCCGGTCCCACGTCACGATCATCTCCGGGAGGATCGTTCGGCCAGACGGAAACAATCTGATCTGCTGGTTTGGCAGCGGCAGCAAGTTTGTCATTTTCGAGTTCAATCAGGCATTCGGCGAACAGTCGACCGACCTCGAGGGTTCCTTTCGCGTCGAAGTGCACGGGATTGGCGATCGATGCCTTTGACGTGTCGACGTACTCCACCAGAGGATCAGAACCGGCGACTTCCTTTTATGCCGCCACAATTTTCGGCATGAACTTGTTTCGTCCTTCCAGAAATCGCGTGTTGACGCCCAGCAGCACCGTCAGTCCGGGTGCCTTCAGATCTTGTCGCAACGCGGCGATCATCGCACGCAGCCGTCCGGTGTACTGCGGCGCATCTTCCGCGTTCGCATCGCTTTCGCCTTGGACCCAGACCATGGCCCGCAGCTGCAATTCCTGTCCGTCGTTTCTCGCGGATTTCAATGCCGACCGCGTTTCACGAACCAGCGAGCGGTAGCAACTGCCTTCGTCGCCTTCACTGGAATGATCCCAGTCCGTCCGCATGCCAGTTCCGCTGAACGCCGCTTTGACAATTGCCAGTCGCTGAGCTGGCTGCCTGGCAAGGAGGTGTCTGGCCAGGCCGATCTCCGGCCCAAATCCACCCTCGGCCTGAGCAAAATTGCCATACTGTCGGTCGCGTCGCGGAGTGATGGGGCTGCCCAGCGGCTGCGGTTGCAAGTGAGACCACTTAGCTCCGATCGAATCATGCTCGTCTGGCGGTGGATCACCGCAGCGCCACCAGAACATGACGTCTCTATCGCGCTCATTTGGTGGCAACTCGGTCGGCCTGGCATCAAACCCAACCGCGTTCGATTGACCGGCGACGAGAATCAGATGCCGTGGGCGAGTGGATTCCTGAGCCTCAGTGAACTTGACGAAAAACAGAACCGCCAACAAAAGCGGCAGCCGCAAGGAGTTATGATTGTGAAACGTCATGATGGTCCCTTCGGAAATGGTCTTGTGGATCGCCCAGTGATTGGCACGGGGGGGGCGTAAAGTGTTATGATCCTATACACTAGCAGCGTGGAGCGGTTACAAGCTGAACCCAATCGGGAAACATCGGGATTTCGACGGTGTTGCAGCCAACGGTTTTTCTCTTCTTTCGACTGCAGCACAGGCCATTACCATCATTTCGAAGGAGTCGAACAATGCTCATTGTACTTTTGCAAGGTCTTTCTTTCTTGTGCGGCCTCGTAAGTTTAGTGTGTTTCATCATGGTTATCGTGCAGATGTTCAAGCGTGACGAGTCCACCATGGGGATCGTTTGCATCGTGACGATTCTTTGTTGTGGGATCGGCTTTTTAATCGCATTCGTTTATGGGTGGACGAAAGCAGCAGCATGGGACATTAAGAACATCATGATCGTCTGGACAGTTGTCTTCGTCTTGAATCTCGTTCTTTTCGGGCTCGTGGTTGCTTTGCAAGCTGGTGCCGTGGCGACGGACGCGGGCAACTTCAATTTCGATCCGGATTCTATGGAAATTGAAATCGACATGGACGATACCGATTTTGGCATCCCAGAGGGCTTTCCGGAACCGGAAGGAACCCCAACGGAACAGCCGTAGCTTCGTCTATTTTGAACCTCGGACCAAAGCCAACCCAACGCTCGCCGATTGATTCCAACCGGCGGGCGTTTTTTGGAATACGGTGTGACCGCCGCAACCAAAGTAGCAGGCGTACTCCGTGTGCTTACTACTATCACTATTGCGCTTGCATATCGATTCCGCAGCTACGCGGCCAACCGGCATCGTTGCTCCCTCAGTCAACATGGCCGCTAAGGCGTGTTGAAGTTTGGTGTACTGCCGATCGGACGGGAGTGTATATTGATAGAATCCAAGCACAAAACCGCCCATGCGAAATCTCCGACCGCTATGCCAACAAGAATGAAAGAGTCCACGCGATTCAGTGTGGCGTCATTCATAGACGTTACTAAGGATCGTTCGGGGAATTACTGTCCGATAGTCGCCTTTCGCTCCGCGAAAGGAACGTACTTTCGCGGAGCGAAAGACGACAATAAAAGATCGAACACTGCTAACCGACGTCGCAAGTTTGTGCTTGTTGGAATACTGGCGGTGTTACTCGTGTGTCTTTTCGCCCAGCGAAATCGTTGGGCGTCTTTACCGAATTGGGCCGCTCAGCGTTGTCTGGCCGGACACCGTTATTCCGAGGCGCAGGCATGGCTTGTCCGGGCAAGCTGGCTATCGCCAAGAAACGCGGAAACGCAGTGGTTGATGGCTCGGGTGGCTCGACACCAAGGCAAGATGTCTGCCGTCCAAAAGCACTTGGCAACGGCCAGGGAGTTCGGCCTTCCCGCCGATCGTATCCAGCGCGAACATTGGTTGGCGCTGGCCCAGGATGGACAAATGCGCGAAGCCGGGCCGCATTTGTCGGAGTTGCTATTCAATCCCGATGGTGACGGAGAAGAGATCGTGCACGCCTTTGCGATCGGATATCTAAAGACCCAAAACCATCGCATGGCCAATCAGTTACTGGATGTTTGGGCTGCGGATTTTCCAAATGTCGCAGAGCCTCACTTTTTGCGGGGGGTCATGGACCAAGACAACGATAGCTGGGCTCCCGCGATCGAGCATTTTGAGAGAGCGTTGGAAATCGACGCTTCACACCCACGGGCCGCGCTGCATCTGGCACACTGTTTGCATTCCAGTAAGCAGCACGCCGAGGCGTTAGTGTACTTCGATTTGGCAAGTCGC
>JASLPZ010000416.1:0-5692 GCA_030744725.1 Pirellulaceae bacterium | reverse complement strand
CTTCAACCCTAAAATCAAAAATTGCTAGGGACCGACGCAGATCAGCTTGGAACGCGTGCGAACATACAGGCATCCATCGGCGATGGCGGGCGTGGCTACGATGCTATCACCCATCTCGTTCCGGGCTAACAGTTCGAGACTTGGACTGTCCTGAAGCACAACGACGATGCCGTTTTCCCCAGCGACATAGATCTTTCCGTCGCCCCGAATGGGAGAAGCAAAATAGTCGCCCGGATTGCGGATTCGTGATGTCGTGCGGATCGCGGTGCCACCTGCCGTTTCGAACATCGAGGCGATCCCGCCCGCTTTGATCAAAAGCATACGATCGTCCGAAATCAGCGGTGAAACAATGTGATCGGTATGCTTGGTGGCGTGTTTCCAGAGCAGATGGGAGCGCGTGACATCGCCCCGGCCGCCGCCGCGAAGCGCCATGATGAACTCGTCCGCCGGAGATTCCGCGTCGAAACGAGCGCCGCCGAAGTTCGACGGATCCAGAAACGCCTTGTCCAGTTCCTCGCCTTCCAGGAAGCCGTCTCGATCGACATCGCCGCGATCAAACGTCTTACGAAAGAATGATTCGGGGATCTTCTGTTCACCCACGAAGGCTTGCATTTCTTGTTTGGACAACTTGTCATCGCTGTTGCCGGTTTCCGACCGATCCGCCGTCGCCAGCCATTGATTGGCGATGCCGCTGCTTTGCAACGAGATGTAAATCAAGCCATCGAGACTGACCTGTGTCTTCTTGATATTCCGCAGCAACGTGTTGGCGTGCCACAGACGTTCGCCGGTGCTGGGGTCGTAGCCGATTAGTTGTCGAGTGCCGGCGACCACGACCTCCGCGCCACGCTCGGTCTGGCAGATCACGGGATGCGAATAGTTCACGGCCATCGCGCTGCGTTCATCTTTCCAGAGCAAATTGCCAGTTGTTTTTTCGAACGCGTAGATTGCCGGGTGAAGATCGTCGTCCTGGCAGAAGATCACTTTGTCCTCGTGGAGCACTGGCGACATACCCGGCCCCCATTTGAACACGAAGAAGGGCGTAGGCAATTTGTACTGCCAGACGTCAAGGCCAGTCTCCGCGTCAACCGTCCGTAATCCCAACGTGCTGGAGTAGAAATAGACCCGCCGACTGTCTGCGGCCGGTGTTGTGCTGCAGTGGCTGTTGGTCTTATGCACTTCGGCCAGGTCGCCGGTTGGCCAGGTTCGCTTCCACAACGGATAGCCGTCCTTCGCGTCGTAAGCGAATAGTCCGATCGTCTTGTCATCGACCATCGCACTCACGAAGACCCGGCCCGCCACAACAATCGGGCAACCGATTCCGTCGCCCAACTCGACTGCCCACCGCGCCGTCTCGGCGGAGAATTTGACGGGGAGCGGCTCGTTCGATTCCGAAAGCCCACTGCAGTTTGGACCTCGAAACTGAGGCCAATCGTCTGCCCACAATGAACTCGTTGTGATAGCGACAACAAACAGGAGTGGCATCGCACGCGAAGCCGCGCTGCAGGTCCGACAGGTGAAAAATGCGTGAAATGTCATCATGTTCTCCTTGGCTTTGTCGTTGATCGTAGCCGCCCTGGCGGCCACGATCAAATCTTTCGTAAAGATCTGATACAAGCGTTCTGCTTCAAGATCAAGTCGCCGATCAGACAAGTGTCGAATGATCGCGCCCGTGTGGCATTGTCCTCTGGATCGACTAACATAGAGGCACGCTTCGGACCCAATTCCTTTTGCCTCGATTTGCAGGGACCTCACCCATGAATACGCCTCGACGCTTTGTGCTGCTTTTCGTTGCCTCAGTCTTCGCGGTCAATCTGCCGTTTGCCGCAACTGCCACCGCCGATTCAAACAACACACCTCCCGAAGGATTCAATGCGTTGTTCAACGGCAAGGATCTTTCGGGCTGGAAAGGACTGGTTGCCAATCCCAAAAAGCGGGCCGAAATGAGTTCCGATCAACTGGCTGCCGAACAGGAAAAGGCCGATGCAAATATGCGGGCACATTGGAAGGTCGTCGATGGCGTAATCGTCTTTGATGGAAAAGGCAAAAGCCTCTGCACGGCTCGGGACTATCGCAACTTCGAACTGTACGTCGATTGGAAGATCAAAGATAAGGGAGACAGCGGTATCTACCTGCGCGGTACGCCCCAAGTTCAAATCTGGGATCCCAATGATGGCGATCGCAACAAGGTTGGTTCGGGCGGCCTGTTCAATAACCAGAAGAACCCGAAAGATCCACTCGTCCTCGCCGACAACCCAATCGGCCAGTGGAACACGTTCTACATCAAGATGGTCGGCCAGCGAGTCACAATCAAACTCAACGGCAAGCTGGTCGTCGATAATGTGATTCTGGAAAACTACTGGGAACGCGATAAACCGATTTACGAGTCCGGTCAGATCGAGTTGCAGAACCACGGCAACACACTTTACTTTCGCAATGTCTACCTGCGAGAATTGCCCAGCGATGGTTGAACCGGCCTGTGTGACCAGAGAGTCTATTTCATGGTGGCAGCCAGACGCACCAAATCGAGAAACTCGGTCCGGTAGCCCTTTTCGTCGTCGCCGATGGCGGCGGATGCGATTTCCTCGACAGCCGCAAACGACGTGTCACCGCGATGGGCTGAATCCCGCAACAGCATTCCGAACGAGGCCACCGCGGTCGCAAAGCGAAAGTCCATTGACGCTTCCGAGAACGGCTTGCGTGAGCTGAGCAGTGGGACTTCGACCAACGTGCTCTCGTCCGAATCAGGGAGTTTATAACGTAGCGACAGTGTCAGCA
Source organism: Pirellulaceae bacterium (assembly GCA_030744725.1). GTDB lineage: Bacteria > Planctomycetota > Planctomycetia > Pirellulales > Pirellulaceae > ARS98. The sequence continues at coordinate 2,917 of JASLPZ010000416.1, read as the reverse complement.
GTTCGCCACTCTTAGCCGCGTCGGTGAGCTGTTCTTCGGGAACGGTAGGTGCGGCAGGCTGTTGGTACTTGAGTGATTCGGCGGTAGCGACTTGGGCGGGCGCGGCGGGCACAATCTCGTAAATCGCGGTCACTGAATGACCCGCGCCGATCTCGCCGGCGTCCTTCTTATCGTCATCAAATTCCGCTGCCGTCATCAGGCGGTTCTCATAGCCAATCAACCGGTAAGCCTGCACTTCCGCCGGATTGAATTCGACTTTAATCTTCACGTCCTTGGCGATCGTCACTAAACTGCCTTCGACTTGTTCCACCAGCACTTTACGGGCCTCGCGCAAAGTGTCGATATAGGCGTACAGACCGTTACCGTTGTCAGCGAGTTTTTCCAACTTGGCGTCCTTCAAATTGCCTTCACCAAATCCCAACACCGTTAGAAACACATCACTGGCGGCCTTTTCTTTGATGAGGCGAACCAGCGCGTCGTCATCCGTGATGCCCACGTTCAGATCGCCATCGGTCGCCAGGATCACACGATTGATGCCGCCTTCTATTTCACCGGCCAGAGCCTGATCGTATGCCAACTGGATGCCAGCGCCGCCATTGGTCGAACCGTTGGCGTTTAGGCCGTTGATGGCGTCGCGAATGACGTTGTGCTTGTCGGTCACAGTCGACTTCAACCTTACGCCGGCTTGGCTGGCATAGGTTACAATCGCCACACGGTCGTTCTCGTCCAATTGGTCGACCAGCAATTTCATCGCCTGCTTGAGGAGCGGCAATTTGTTGGAATCTTTCATCGAACCGGACACATCCAGCAGAAAGACCAGATTACATCCAGGTCGCTCTTTACGAGCAACCGTTTTGCCTTGCAGGCCAACACGCACTAATCGGTGATTGGGTTGCCAGGGACATTCGGTGACTTCCAAATGTGACGCAAACGGCTGCTCGTCCTCCGGAACGGAATAGTCGTACGAGAAGTAATTGATGAGCTCTTCGATGCGCACCGCATTGGCGGGTGGCAATTGGTTCTGCGTCAGGAAACGTCGCACGTTGGCGTATGAGGCCGTGTCGACATCGATTGACAACGTTGACAGGGCCTGTTGGCTGACGGGAACGAACGGATTCTCGACGATCGTTTCGTACTGTTCGTGATTTACTGGTGGCGACGCATAATACCAATGTCTTTCCCGAAACCGGCCGCGTGACGGATCACGACCAAAGGTCGAACTCGACTCTCGTTCGCTACGCCCAGGGTAGCCACCTTTCATGTCGTCAGCAGACGGCGGCACGGCGCCATACCCAGTTCTTCCTGCCTCAAATCGCCCCTCGGTTCTCGGAGCCGTGCTCGAACCACGCATGACTCTGCCAGTGGATTGAACGGAATAGCTGTCCACTGGTGCCACACCATGCTTTGCACTGGTGCCGGCGGTAAACCCGAAATCAGTCTTGGGATCTTTGCTTAGAGTAGTGCCTGGCGGCTGGGAACTTCCCATGCTGCTCAGGTTTGCACGGTCACCCAAACTTTTTCCACTCATGCCAGATCCATATCCACCCATCATGCCAGGGCCGCCGCCCACACCCGAGGTGCCGCCGTAGCCACCCTGGCCACCCTGGCCGGGAGCGGGATAACCACCGGCAGATTGAAGCAACATTTCAGAGCCCTGCGGCCCACCAGGAACCACTGCCACAGGAGGACCTGGTACAACACCATAGCCTGCGAGAGCATCAATCTTCGCGTCATCGTCGGCGTCACCTGTTACGCTCGGGACATTCTCCCCGAACTGCTCGTCGTTGACGACAGTTTCGGAGCGACGACGGTCCCGAAACTCGCTCACCGCCTCGATCGACACATTGTCGCCTTCGAGCTGCCATCCCCGTCCAATTTGCCAAAAAACACCCTCCTCTTGCACCAATGCCGATGCGTCAGTTGCCTGCCGCGTCTGCCACATTTGACCAAACGGAATGGCCAGCAGCACAAGCAAACAGGCGGTGACCGCAAATGCGATGACTACGCGGCGGCGAGACCAACGCGATGTCTCGCTAGTCGGCTTGGCCGGTTTTTCTGGCAAACAGGCTCCACCTTCCAACTTCGTGTCAATGGCGTTTCGCAATTCAAGCGAAGGTGCCGGCAACAATTCTGCCGCGTGCTGATGCGACAACGCCTCGGCGACCCGAAACAGGTCTTGCTGCTGGTTGCGCATTTCCACGTTGGCTTGCAGATCGACTTCCAGAAGGTGACGCTGATGGTCGTCCAGTTGTCCCAATACATCCGCGGACATGCGTATGTCGCGATCACGGTCAGTCTCTGTCTGTCGATTGTCTTTTTCATGCATGACGATTACTCACTCATGGAGGATTGTCTGGCAAGTAGGCAGACGGAGGTGACTGGCCTGGAAAGCTTGTATCAGGTTCTTCTTTACAAATGAGTCAAGTTTTTAGCGACGGGCACCGACCGCAGGTTGGTCGGCGAGCGAGTCGCTGCAGCAGCCGCGCCATAACTCGCGTCGGTCAGAGGCAAAGCCTCGCTAGCGTTTGTGGATGGTGCGGTGGGCGGGGGAAGCGCGTCAAGCAAATTTCGTGTTCGTGGGTGTTCTCGCAGCCGCGACAAGCCACGGTGCGCAATAACGCGTACGTGCCCTTCGCTCCGTCCAGTAATCTGGCTGATTTCTTGATAGCTGAAATCGTTCAACCACAACTCGATGACCTCGCGTTGGCTGGTGGCTAGTTCGCCGAGCAATTGGTAGACCCAGCGACCCAAGTCTTGTCGTTCGACGATCACAGCCGGATCCAACTCGCGAGCTGGCAACTGCTCGGTCTCGCTTCCACTGAGTGACTCGACGCGACCGTTCTTGCGCATCACGTCCAGCGATCGGTTGCGACAGACACGAAACAGCCAGGGGCCAATGTGGTCGTGAACCTCGTCC
>JASLPZ010000415.1:0-5693 GCA_030744725.1 Pirellulaceae bacterium | reverse complement strand
TTGGCCGATCAAGGTCGAGGAGTCGGAGATGAGCCTTGATGAAGCTACCGAGCTTGGATTGCGCACCGAGTCGTTTGTCAACGAACGCTACAAGCTGTCATATCTCGGACGACGCGGTACGGCGGTGACCATGCCCGAGGAGCCGGCCGGAGAAGATCAGTACCTTGTGGTGCGCGCCCACAAGGATGATGTTGCCGCTCGAGAGAAGATGCAGCTCACCTATTACGTGCCTGCCGAAGTGTTTCAGACGGCACAGTTCGGGACGCTCACGCAGCCAGTTGTTCCTCCCAATGTTCAGCCGGGGCGTGCCCCTGCTCAGAGGCGAAACCGCGGAGTTCTGGCCGGGCGCATGGTGATGTTGCTGATGGTGGGTGGGTTGATCGTCGTTGGGTTCTTCATCGTCGTCCTGAAACACAGTTCGTTGATTCGCGCCGCCGAACGGTTAGACGAGCTGAAATGGGATCGGGACGACTGGATGGTGCCGACGATCGAACTCAAGAGTTTTCGTCGCAACGGGAAGGTTGCCAAGCTGAACGCGATCGAAGCCGGCTATCTGTGCGAAGTACCGCTCAAGACCTTGGTCGGTCTGATGATCCTCGAAATGGAACATCGCGGTGTTCTGAAGGTGCTAGATCAAGATCCGTTGAAGCTCGATCCCAGCGGACGCCTGCCGACCGATGCCACGCGCTATCACCGCGAGTTGTTCGAGTCGATTCGTCCGGACGGAGGTCTTTCTGTCGACACACCGGCCACGCTGCTGCGGGCGATCACTGAGGGGATTCAAGAGAAGGCGTGGGACTGTGATCTCGAGGCCACTCAGAAGCACTACCAGAAAGAATTCTCTCGGCAGTTCCGCCAGGCCCAGGAACACGCGCGAGCATTCTGGGAGGGACGTGAAGTGGGCGACGAGCCGATGCCCGATCGCAGCCCAACATACTATCCGTACTATCACCATCATTTTCATCATCATGATGCGTGGCGGGAGCGCGGCCAGCAAGTGGATCGCATCGCCCATGCCATGCCCGATCCGGAAGGATTGGCACAGCACAGCTACTCCTATTTCTTGTCGGGTGGATCCGATGCGACCGGTCAGTACGCTGCATCAGCCTGCCACAGTGCGTGCCACTCGGCCTGCCATAGCGCCTGTCACAGCGCCTGCCATAGTGCCTGTCATAGCGCGTGTCATAGTGCCTGTCATAGCGCGTGTGTTAGTGGAGGAGCGCATTGATGTCGTTGTTGAACACCCAGCTGCCGATTCTCAGCCAGGAAGACATCGAACTGGATCGCTTGGTTCAAGAGACGCGTAACACGGCTGTTCAAGCGGAGCTTCCCTCGCCTGCTGTCGCTTCCGGTGCTGCTACGTCAACTGAACAGCGCCCATCGTGGTATCCCGAACCGGGTGACTCGTTTGGAACCAAGCTGGAACATTTGGATTGGATCGATCAGTTCGTCGCTAACGTCCGGCCCTACGTGCGTGTCCGACTCGAGGACGGCGTGTTGATCAAAATGCCGATGGAGGCATTCAAAGTCAATCGATCTGGATTGGCACTGCTGGAACGAGCGATGAAGGGAGAGTCAATCCAGAAAATCATCTGTTCGATTGGTGCCCTCGATCATCCGGAGCGGATCCAACAAGTTCACATGTTCTTTTGCGACGTGCGGGATCTGCTTTCCAATCGCATTGGTGACGGACGCGAGCGGCCCACGACGCGTGTTGATCGATTCGAGGGCAGCTTTACGCGGTATCCCGTGCTGAGTGAGATTGCGGTCACGTATCGTTGCAACCTGGCGTGTACGTTTTGCTACGCGGGCTGTGGAACTTCCGATGCAACTCCCGGCAACACCGAGCAAGAAAAGCATCGCAACTGGTGGAAGTTCTGGCGGAAGTCGATGTGGTGGCAACGTCGCAATCAGAAACGAGATCCGGTCCAGGAAGAGATGACTGGAGACGAAGTCCTGCGGGTGATTGACCAGATTGCGGTTGTTGGCAAGGTCCCCAGTGTCAGCTTCACGGGAGGCGAGTGTACACTGCGCCCCGAATTACCCGAGTTCATCGCTCACGCTCGCAAGCAGGGAATGCGAGTGAACATCATCACCAACGGCATTATCTGCTCGTCCAGAGCCTACGTCGACAAACTTGTTGCTGCCGGCCTGACATCGGCGCAAGTCAGTCTGGAAGGTCCCGACGCGAGAGTTCACGATGCGCTTACGCAACGCCCCGGATCGTTCTCAAAGACGATCCGAGGCATCCAAAACCTCCGCGATGCCGGGCTGCACGTTCACACGAACACCACGATCTGCGAAGAAAACTGCGAACAGCTGGCCGGGATCATCGACCTTACGAAGTCGCTGGAGTTGCCGCACGTCTCCATGAACCACATCATTCCCACCGGCACACCGAATCTCCAACGCCACGAACAGATCAAGATCTCCTACACCCGGATTGGCGAATATGTGTTGCGTGCCAAGGAACATGCCGACAGCATTGGCATCGCATTCCATTGGTACTCGCCAACACCGTTCTGCATCTTCAATCCCGTCGCTCATGGCTTGGGGAACAAGGGATGTGCTGCCTGTGATGGTTTGGTGCATGTCTCGCCTTCGGGCGAGGTGCTACCGTGCTCGAGTTTTGCCCGCGGAGTTGGCAACGTACTGGAAGACGGTTTCGACAACGTCTGGTTCGGTAAAGATGCGCAGTACTACAAGAAGAAACGCCAAGCTCATCCGATGTGTGGGACGTGCGCACACTTTGAACTCTGCCAGGGCGCTTGCACGTTGTACTGGAGCGGCATGGGTTACGGCGAGCTATACACGGCGAACGCGCATCGCGTGACAGGCAGAATCAAAAACTTGTTTCGGCGCTAGTAGCGGAGAACTGACCACATGGCTGTCCAAGTACTTCCAGATCGTGAGCAGCGGCATCTGTTGCAATTCTATATAGCGCGCAAGATGGGTTATCGGGCGCGGCTCGCATTGGCTGGTGGGTTGATCTTCGCCGGGCTCGCCGTGCAGTTGCTGTGGATGTGGCCCACCCTCATTCCTCTGTTGGGAATCAGCCTGCCGTTGCTTTTCGCCGGGAACCTGTTCTTGCTCGTACGCGGCTACAATCTGAAGCCGAGCCATCGCATGTTCGGTGGAGATTGGGAGAAGACGACACGGGATCGTTTTCGCGAGGCCTGCAAACTGGAAGATCAAGTAAGACGCTGGGACCAGACGTTTGCGGATCTCACGTGCGTGCCCGGTGTATTGTGCTTGATCATGCTGGCAGCCGGATCCGCTTTGATTTGGTTGTTTCTGCAATCACAAGCGAGCACACGATTCTGGGCGCCGATCTTCGCCGCTGACGCGGCCGTGCTGCTCGTTCCACATTGGATCACTGGAACGCGACGGGGGTGGCGTCCAACGGAACTGATTCAACAAGTGGGATCGTTGGAGACCGCACTGAAGACCATCGAGCGATTCGAAGACCCACCCTGTCAGATTCAGCCCATGTTTCAATTAGCGGGAACGAAGAAGAATCGTACACCCGTCGCGGCACGTGTCTTCATCCGATTTCCCGACGGGCCAGAGGATCTTCTGGGCATCCAGTTCCAGGTGTCTCTGAATGACGTGCAAGGCACGAAGTATCCTTATCTTTATGCCGTGATCGTCGCCAAGAAGACCTTTGGGCTTTTGAAGAATCATCTGGCTGCCGTCGCTCGCGCGGCTCCGTCGCTGACGGTCGAGCCCAGCAGCGAGAGTGACGTGGACGTCATCGTGATTCGGCAGGCCACCACCAAGACTTCGGGATACCATACCGATGCTGGCGCAGTTCGTATCATCGCGCAGATTGCCTGGCGGAATGTTGCGACGATTCTGGCTGCCATACCAGCGCATTGATCCTCGCGGGGATGGACGTCACTGATCCTGGGATTGACCTGTTGTGAGCCGTAGTATTCCACAACGTCCAACCTGTGGACGCTTTCCGTCAAAGTACCCGCACGTCGCAAAAACCAGAACGAGTTGTGCATGAACCTCCACTTCCCCGAATTCACCTGGCTCACAAACCACATCCTGTGTCTGATATTTCTTACCATCCTTTGCACGACCAGTGCAGAACAGATACGCGCCGACGAGGTCGACAAACTTCTTCAGGTCGTCGCAGAAGTCGGCCCGGGCGGTGTCGGATCGTCAGCCGCGCGGGTGGCGACTGACCGGCTGGGACAACATGGTGTGGCAATTCTGCCGCAATTGCTCAACGCCATGGATACGCCGAACTTCGTCGCTGCGAATTGGTATCGCACCGTCTATGAACGCATCGTCGCCGGCGAATCCGCCAAGGATCGGCCCGCGTTCCCAGTGGAATATCTGCAAGAGTTCGTGAGGGATTCCGAGCGTCAAGGGCGACTGCGGGCTCTCGTGCTGCGATTGCTTGACAAACTAACGCCGGGTTATCGCGAGTCAATCTTGCCGGGCCTAATCCACGATGCCCACTTTCGAGACGATGCGGTTGCCTTCGTCTTGAGCCGTGGAGATAAAGCAAAGGCCGACGGCGACACTCAAGCGGCCAAGCGGGATTTTCAAGCGGCATTCAAGTACGCCCGAGACGTGGCTCACATAACTAGAGCGGCCGATCGGCTGAAAGTGATCGGAGTCGATGTCGACATCGTCGAACAGATGGGGTTCGTCACGAATTGGTATCTGATCGGGCCTTTCGACGCGCCGTTAAGAACCGGCTTTGACAAAGTGTTTCCCCCGGAAACATCGGTTGATCTCCAGGCGAGTTATGTGGGCAAGGGTGAGCGAAAGATCAAATGGAAATTGTTCCACACCGACGATCGACTGGGCCAGGTCGACCTGATTCGCGCTATCACGTCGGTCAAGGAGGCCGTCGGTTATGCGTACGCCGAGCTGGATGCACCCGCCGATCAAGAACTACAGTTGCTTTGCGGCGCCGACGACAACCTGTCGGTATGGCTCAACGGCGAGAAAATCTTCGCTCGTCGCCAGTGGCTCAACGGTACCCGGTTGGACCGCTTCGCCGCTCCTGCCTTCTTCAAGAAGGGAAGGAACAAGTTACTCGTCAAGATTTGCCAAGGCCCTCAACATAAGAACCCAGCCGTGCCGAACAACTGGTCGATGCAATTGCGATTTTGCGATGAGACTGGTGCCGCTGTGGGCCTGCGATCTGCCCTACCGAAAACCGATTCGTAAGAGAAGGCAACATGAAGACATTGTGTGTTATGGTGATTCTCGCCACAGCAATCCAATCTACAGCGTCGGCGGAGAATTGGGCCGGTTGGCGCGGGCCGCGGGGAAACGCCGTCAGTTCTGAGACCAACATTCCCGTGCGATGGACGGAGAGCGAGGGAATAAGGTGGACATCGGCGCTTCCAGGAGCAGGGATATCAAGCCCGATCATTTGGCAAGATCGTGTCTTTATCACGTCGTCCGATGGTCCCAAACAGGACGAATTGCACATCATCTGTTTAGCACGCCGCGATGGTCGCCAACTCTGGCATCAGCGGCTGTGGGGTACGTCGCCGACGAGATATCACGCCACCAAAAGCAGTATGGCCAGCGCGACGCCCGTTACGGATGGCAAGCATCTCTTCGCCTTTTTCGGCACCGGCGATGCATTTTGCCTGGACGTGAACGGTGGGCTTGTATGGCACCGCTCGTTGGCAACCGAATATGGCAGATTCGAGAACCGC
>JASLPZ010000414.1:0-5726 GCA_030744725.1 Pirellulaceae bacterium | reverse complement strand
CCCGCGTCTACCTCGCCATTAACGCCACCGCTGCTGGCAATGCCGCCGCCGATCCATGACTTGTGTGGTACGATGAGGCCACTGGGCTGGTCAATCTCCGTTACGCTCCGCGCCCGCATTCGGACACCCAGACCGTCCGTCAGCATGGCATAGATCAACAAACTTCCGGTGACGATCACCGCCCCCAGCGGCACGGTCACCAGAATCAGATAGAGCCTTCGTTGTCGGTACAAGGCGAAATAATTGATGGGGCCAATGACGATTACGAACAACGTAATCAGCACCAAGAATGAATTGACCGGTGCTTCGCCGACCCCTGGGATCAGTAGGTCCCAGTATTCTACATTCTCTCGATGCATTGACACGCCATGACGCCGGTACCACATCCAATCATCAGGTGCAAGGCTATTGAGGAGCCAGGCCCAGCCCGCCGGATCACCCGGAAACGGGTTGGCGGCTCGCATCGCCACGACTTCGCCTTGACGAACGTCGCGAGTGATAAACAGATGTGGATCCGGCGGATCGCGTTTGTTCTTGGGGACGACCATGCCCTGGGCAGTCGTCGTGCGTGTCATATTGTAATACGCCACGTTGTTGCTAAGCGACATCAGCGAAGGAACTTCGTCGGTGTAGCCTTTGCTATTGGGCTCCATCCAACCACGCAAATGTGGCAGACGCTCGTCGACCGTCAGCGGCATCACGTCGAGATGCTCCTCCAAATCCTTCAGACGTTCATACTCTTCACCGAGCCCAAACACGCACAGTGTTGCGCCGCTCGCCTGCCAATTGAGAATCGCCTGCCAAGTCAAAGGCAAGTCACGCATGATGCGTTCTATTTCATCGAACGAGACGACGATGATGTCGATGCAAGAAAGATCGATCCAACGATCTGGCAGGTCTTCCGGAGGTAAGATGTCCATGCGTGGCACATCGATTAGAAGCCGCAATATGTCTGCGTCATCCGCTTCTTTGGCGGTATTGAACAACCCCTGCGTCGCCATCCCGCTGTAGTTATTCAGTGGAATCCGGCTCGCCAGTGCCCGAATATCAGGCAACACATTCACATTTGAAGTAGGGGTGCGCAGACTCGACGTGATCACATTTCGCGGAGCATCTTCATCCAGAATAACGATCGCTGGTGTGGCTTCGCTCCAGTTGTAGTAGCTGCGAAGGGGAAACCCAATCCCTTTGACGAACAAGTCTCGCAGGCGATCACCGTCTTCATGGGTCTCAACCTCCAGACTATTCCACATTTCATAGTGTGGAATTGCCACCGTGGCGTCTCCAAACATCGCACCTTGCAAAAGCTCAACCGTTTGAGTGACCGAGGTACGCGAGGTTCCCATCCGCCAACCTCGTGGCTTCAGCGTAATCTGAATCGAACGATCCGCCGGTGCGGGCCCTGGCGGAATCGGTGTGACACGCACTCGCACCGGCCGATACCCCGTCCCATCCACCCAACGCGTGTCGATTTGGAGTTTGAGCCCGCTGCGACTCTTGACACCCGAAATTGGCAACGTGACGATTCCGCCCGAACCAGCATGAGCCAAGCTTGCACACCCAAATTGAATACTCTCCACAACACACCAACAGATCATCACGGCAACGTAGCGTGCCGGCATCCGATGGTGTGGTTCGAGCAATCGGAACCGAGAATTGGTCATGTGATCTTGATCACTCCTCGGGCATCGGCGGTTCGATGTACTGCGGTGGGGGTTTGGCCGAAGCAAATGGTGACGTGGCCGATTCTGCACTGCGGAACACACCGAAGAAAGAGGTCAGCGCCCAGGCAACGCCAAACGTGCCTGCCTGCACCAGCATGGTGAGAACCAATCCAGCGATGGCAATGCTGACCGCCGTTGCCCATTGGTTGCCTTGAACAGCCAGCGTCACAACAAAAAAGAAGACCGCGCAAATCGTCGTCAGCAAGAGAAGAAACCGTATCGAAAAACGCGGGATGAGCATACCGTTATCTTCCCACAGTCTGAGTTGTTTGCAAGTCAAGGGCTAAAACACGGGGCATTTTGGTGATTCGCACCAGAATGCCAATTCGGTTTCTCTCAGCATGGCTTCCACAGATGAAAAATCACCTCGACGTGCTAAGATAAATGGACCGCGTTCAGTATTCGATCCCCTCAAAGCATTCTTGGAATCCAACTATGTTGTTTTTTTCGACGCGTGCCGTTGTTTGTGTTTTCCTCGCCACGGTTGTCCTGAGCGGTTCTGTCGCGGGCTCTTCCTGCCGTGGAGCAGAGCTTCAGTACCCTCTGTCCATCGCCGTTGCGAGCAATGGCGATCTGTTCTTGGCGGATCGGAATCTGCCCGGAGTCTGGAAGATTGGTGGCGGGAAGCTGTCCGTGCATTTCCAGGCTTCGAAGAAGTTTCGGACTCCTTTGAATGCCGTCCGATGTGTCCGGCTGGATCATGAAGGCAAGCTTCTGGCCGGCGACAGCGCCACGCGAAACGTCTATCGCTTTGACGACGAAGGCCATCCTCATCCAATCACAAAGACGACCAATGGCATGGGCTTGATCGGCATACCGATGGATATCGCCGTCAACAGCAGAGGTGACGTGTATGTCTCTGACCTCGAGATCCAGCGCGTCGTCAAGATCCCACAGGGCAGCGATCAACCGGAAGAAGTTGCCGAGATCTCTGGTTGCCGAGGCCTGTTCATAGACAAAGACGATAACCTCTGGATTGTTTCGACCACCACGGACCAACTCCATCGAATCAAGCCGGACGGCGAGCAGACGATCGTGGCCAGGGGACGCCCATTTCAATTCCCACACACCGTCGTGGTTGGAGACGATGGCACAGTCTTCGTCTGTGACGGATATGCCAAGACCATTTGGAAGATCGCCGCCGATGGTAAGCCCGTGGCCTTGGCCGTCGGCGAACCGCTGGTCGGCCCCGTCGGATTGGCAATCAAGGATGACGTGCTCTACGTCGCCGACCCCCGTGCAAAATCGGTCTTCACAATCGACTCGTCGGGCAAAATAACCCGCGTCGGTCTCCAAGCCGATGAATGACCGCGGGCGGTGGAACGACAAATACGCCGAGGGCAGTCACAGTTCGGCATCACCTAGCCAAGCGATCATGGATCTGGCTAGGTTCTTGCCCACGACGGGACGCGCGTTGGACGTCGCGGGTGGGGCGGGACGAAATGCAATTTGGTTGGCAAAGCGAGGGCTCGACGTGACCTTGGCCGATGTTTCTGATGTCGGCCTGCAACTTGCCGCAGATCGCGCCAGCCAGGCGAACTGCAGCATCCATGCCATTCAAACGGACCTGCAAAACGAACCGTTGCCCTGTGGACCGTGGGATTTGATCGTCTCAGTCCATTTTCTCTGGCGGCCTTTGTTTGCGGATTTCGCGGCGGTTCTGGCTGCCCGTGGCAAGCTGGTTGTTGTGCAGCCAACTCGAACAAATCTCCAGCGCCACGAGAAACCGCCCGCTCCGTTTCTATTGGATGACGGTGAACTGCCCACACTGGTCGCCGGTTTGCATGTCGAACACTACGAAGAGGGGTGGCTCGCGGACGGCCGACACGAAGCGGTCATCGTCGCACGACGTGGTGACTAACCAAAGCAACAGTTGGCTGTTATGCCCGGTCGTCCACCAGACTGTCGCCCAATTTGATGACAATCGATGCTCCGTCGTCGGTCTCGATCTCGACTTGATTGGCACCAATCCGCTTAACTTTGCCTTTGATCGTACCGACTTCGACGGTGTCCCCTTCGCGCAACTTCAGAATAATGCCTTCGGTGCGCACTGTGATGAAGAGCTTTCGTTGGCCGAAGGCATCCGTTATTCCGGTCACAACGGCTTGCGTCGCTGGGTCGAAGCCGGGTGGCTCCGGTTCAGGCTCACGAGGTGGCGCCGGGTCCTCAATGCGAATCGTGACATTTGCGGTATCGCTGGCACCACGGGCGTCGGTCACGCGAATTGCAACCTGATATTCACCATTCTCCGATGGGGGCAAGCTGACTTCACCAGACCGTTCATTAATCCGAGCCCCTTCCAAAACCTCACCGTCAAACTCATACCGTAAGTCATCATTTTCCGGATCGCTGGCTTTGGCCTGAAATCCCACCGGGCGTCCGGGGTTTCCGCGTTGCGTCCCCAAGGAGGCCAGTTGTGGGGCCTTATTGGCCGGAGAAAACAGATCCCGATAGAGAATCGAATTCATGTACGTCTCACGATCGTCTTCCGCTAGTCGGTTCGAAACGGGCGGCGCCAGCACCTTGACATTCGGCGCCTTGTTCAAAGAGATCGCTTCGACCGTGATTGCCAACGTGAGGAGCTTTGAGTTCGACACGGGATTGACGTGCAGGCGCGAGATCCGGTGCAAGAATCCGGCACTATAGAATTTGTACAAGAAATCGGTCAGCTGACGAAGATCGCCTTGGCAGTTAACGGAAAACGCGTGCTGGTAATAAACATCACCGATCGGGCGGCTGGGAAGCTGCCCGACATTGACTTTTTCCATGTTGACTCTTTCTTCGGCCAATTTGATCAGCCATCCCTGATACAACGCACGCGCCAGCGTCGGCTCGCCGGGCAAAGACGATTTCTCGTATTCCTCGATCTGATGGGACGCATGGGTTCCCCGCGTGAGAATCATCTTCTTTGTAGAGAGTTCGGCGTCGAGCCGGTCAATTGTGTCGCGGCGTATGTCAAAGGCACCGCTGATTCGGCTGAAAGCCGACCATCCGATCATGACGACAATTAATACGCCAATCAGCAAAGCCAAGGTTTTTTCACGTTTTGTCATGGCGAAGTGCTCGCTGGAGGGTCACTTTTAAGAGGATCTTCACTTGCCGGTACTTCCACCGTTGGAAGCTCGGTGGCCGGTGGATCTTGCGGTGATCCATCCGCGGCGGCTGGCTTGCCCGCCGGTTCGTCCGGGCTTTTCGCCTGCGAAACAGGAGGCTCTGTGGTGGGCGAATCTTGGATCGGCGCCTCCACTGGGTCTGTCTCGTTGACAGGTTTGTTCAGAACAGCTGCCTCCAAATCGTCGGGCTCAATTACGGAAGGATCTTGGGTGGGCTCGTCTACAGGAGGCTCCGTACGCGGCGCATCCTCGGCTGGCAACTCTTTGACTGGCTCGGCGGCTGGCGTTTCCGACTCGGGTGCCACCGTGACAGCGGTTGGCTTGGCAACGTTGGCCGTCAGATCCGTTCTCAGCGGTAGAACGATCAATTCCTTAAACTGCCATCTGTACTCATCACGACGCGGGTCGACGCCTCCGCCTTTGGGAACAACACGACGACCGCCGCTTCGCAAGGCGCGCTGGACGTCTTCAATCTGGCTGGATTCCATAGTGTATCCATCCAGCGCAATCTGCCCGCCGCTTGGAATAGCGATCATATTCAATTGCGTGAGAATAACGTCATCGGCCGGAGGCATCGTATCGGAGAGTTCTTTCAGCTCGTCGAGCCACGCGTAGTCCGTACGAAGGAAATCCTCGACACGATTCACGTCGTCACTTTTCTTCTTGGCTTTGTCGACCGTTTTTTCCAGGCCTTGTGATTCTTTTTGCAGGTCGGCAATCTCGGCGTCCATGTTCATGCCGCTCACCACCAAAACCATCGCTACAACAGCACAAACTGCCACGCCAAGGCCGATGTAAAGACCGCGGTTTCGCCATGGGCTCGGAGGTGTCGGTCTTTCGCGAGGGTGCAAAAAATCGATCCCGTGTGCAGCACCGGCGGCTTCGTCGG
>JASLPZ010000413.1:0-5733 GCA_030744725.1 Pirellulaceae bacterium | reverse complement strand
CCCTGGCCCCCCCGGCGCGCGCCCCCCCCCCCCGCCACCTGGGGGGGGGGCGGACCCCCCTTGCCCCCTTCTTGTTTTGCCGCCCCCCCACCCACCGGTTTGGTCGGGGGCCCCAACCACGACTATGGGACCATGGGACTACGGCACCAGCACCTGTTCCAGGGCGGTGCGGACTCGCGCCTCGGATCCAGGCGCGACCCACAACCACGAGTCCCCAAAGTGATCGTCAAACGCAGCGTTCGTTGGGATGTATCCTGGCCAGCATTCGCCGTAGCCGATCGACATCACGAATGATTCTGGGCGCATTTTTTGAGCCATCAGTTGATATCCAACAAATGCCTCAGCTGGGAAGAGCACGATCTGAGCGGTCCCGAAGTCCACGCACGGGAAGTCAATCTTCTGACCCGCGGCGACACGTTGCCTGCTGGACAATCCCATGGCCGACAAAACTCGCTTTTCCACGGTTAACTTGTCGTCGTGCAGGGCACGTTTCAGGGCTTCCGCCGTCAGGTTCGGGGACGGGTGAAACTCCAACTCGAGTGTCGTATTGCGAAACGCAATTTGATCTAGCGGCACGCGGCGAGTATTCTTCCACGCGTCCACCATCGCCTGGTACATGCGATCGACCAGCACAAGCCGTGATTCTGGCGAGCCGTTGTTGTACTTACCGGCGGTGACATCGCCGCTGCAGCCGGACACGTAGATCTGACGAATCGACTGATCGTCACGTTGGCGTCGCGCCCGCGCCAGACCGACAAAGTCTGATGAGACTTCACCGCGACCGTAGTAGCTCATCGGATGTGTCGCGTAGGAGTGCAACGCCAGCACCGGCTTGTCGCCGTTGTAGAACGAGATCGTCTTCAACAGCGGATCGATCAAGCCCTCATCCGCTTCGGCATGTCTCGCACTGCCGCCACTGCGACTACCGCGATCGAATCGAACGCTCCCATCGTCGCGAACGACACGCCGATTTGAAGCAACTTGTCGGACAGGAGCTTGCCCGAGGCCCAGGTGCGTGACTGTCACGGCGGTTGCTAGCGAGTCGCGCAGCGCTTGCGCAAGTCGTGTCACCGTTTCGTCATGGAAAGTCTCGTGGTAGAGCTCATCATCCAGGCCCACTTCTCGCAACAGCCTTGCAGCACCTCGATCCGTTACCGGTGCGTCATGTTGATGCAATGACGAGACCAGCACGCGCTCGCGGGTGGTGCCGGCGGCTTTCGCCAACGCGTCGCGCCATTGATCGTAAGCCCCGTTCCGAATCTCACACCAATCGACGGCACAGATGACGATCGGCTTGCCTCGACCAAGCAGGACGAATCCATGCGCGTAAAGAGGGTCGACAATTTTCTTCGATTTGGTCGGCAGCACCCCCATGCAGCGGTGGTTTAGTGGAATCGTGACGTCCGCAGAAAACGTGGCCAGGCGGGCGGTGTCGTCTGCCGCGACGCAGGAGTTGACCGCCAACAACACGATCGAAATTCGGAGCAGGCATTTGAGAACGGGTGTGAAAACCATGACTTCCTCTCAGGCGTTTTGTGATAGCAATGACTCAGCATCCTCGATCTGGTGATTGCACGATCGTCTAGATCGAGGCTGCCTCTAGTGCTCTGTCAAGACCAAGAATTAGGGTTGTCGAGACGGATTGTCGTGGTTCGCTCCGCGAACCAAACGTTTTGATCGCGGAGCGATCAACGACTATCTCGCCAGGCAGCCATTCTTCTTCAACCCTAAAATCAAGAATTGACACAACTCTAGCCAATTTCAGGTAGTGTGTACGGTTGGCGGTAGTTCTTGCTGAGCAACGCGTTCGCTTCGTCACAGTCAACGAACTGCTCGGCCGCCGGATCGAAATCAAGCCTACCTCGAGTCCGATAGGCAATCTCACCCAAGTGAACCAAGGCGCAGGATCGGTGTGCGACTTCGGCGGAGGCTCGCGTAATGGGCTTGCGCGTGCGGACGGCTTCCAGGAATTGTGCCATGTGCTCTTCGTAGCCGCGCCGGCCGCGCAATTCACGGCCTTCAGTTGGCCCTGGTTTGGCCTTTGGCCCCAAGAACACGCTAAACGCACCTCGGCGTGAAAAGATCATATAGCCTTCAGTGCCGTAGAAGACATTTCCGTTGTCAAAGCCGTGCATACCGTAGCTGGTGAATGGATAGTTTTCGTAGATCAATAGTCGTCCATCTGGATATTCGTAGGTCACATTCAGATTATCTGGATAGTCGCTCGCGTGACCGTGCAACATCATACGGCTACCGCGAGCGGTAATCTGTTTTGGGACCGTAGCCACTCCCAGTCCCCAAGCCGCCATGTCGAGATCGTGGATCCCATCGTCGCCAATTTCGCCATTGCCATAGTCGCGGTACATACGCCACGTGCCGTGGAACCGATGAGAATTGAACGCGTGTTTGGGAGCCGGCCCCAACCAGCGGTCATAGTCGACGCCATTGGGTGGTGTCGAATCCGGTACGGGCTTGACGGTTTTTCTAATCTCGGCCGTCCAGGCCCGCGCCACCTTAATCTCGCCGATCATGCCTTCAGCCAATAGCTTTGCGGCCTTGTCAGTTACGGGGCTGCTACGCATTTGGCTGCCTTGCTGGACAATGCGGCTGTATTTGCGGGCCGCCGCAATCACTTGATGCCCTTCGCTGTAGACGTGCGAAATCGGCTTTTCGATGTATACGTCTTTGCCTTCGCTCATCGCCTCGATCGCGATCGGTGCGTGCCAATGATGCGGCGTGGCGATGATGAAGGCATCGACACTCTTGTCGGCAGCAACCTCTTCGTACCGGGACGTCCGTTTGGGCGCGACTGATTGAAAGCCTGTCATGTTGTTGGCCATCTTGTCGATTTGCGCGGGATCGACGTCACAGAGCCAGGCGATGGAAACCGCCTCGCGGCGACTGACTAACCCCTTTACATGGTGCCCCATAATCCCGCCGCATCCGATAATCCCCAATCGAACACGTTCCGGGGTCTGAGCGCCGAAGGCATGAACGCCGCCGAGCGTCGAAACCGCCGCCGTGGCTAACGCCGTGTCCGTTGCGTTTCGTAAAAACCGTCGTCGTGTTGTGCGAGTCGTCATTGGATGTTCCTTTCGCTGATCAGGGTTCTGGCGGTTTTAACGGGAGGCCTGCAACTGGCTGAGTCGTGACTCTTTCTGCAACACAACCGATCCTTCGATGTCGACGATCTGCAAAACGAGTCGCGGGTCCACCGATTTCCAGTCGATGTGGATCGCCCCGAAGTTCTCGCGATGAAATGTCGTTGGCAAGTCACGATTCGAGTTTCCCGTCGGTGTCCCACGCGGATGAATCTGATTCAAGCTGCTCGACGTCAGGTCATAAACCGGATACGGCGCCAGCCCTCTCTCAACCGACAACTCTGACCAGTGGCGATCGCCACTGATGATCACCGCGCCGTTGGCGTTTGTCTTGCCGAGTAGTTCGAATAACCGTCGTCGCTCGTGAGGCAGGTTGGACCACGTCTCTTGGCCGGCCGCCGTCGAGGCGCACTGAATACTGGAGACGATCAAGCGGAATTCGGCTGGCAGGCGAAGCTGCTCCTCCAACCATTTCCATTGCGGCTGGCCCAGCATCGTGATTGTTGCATCGTCAGACGGTAAGTACGGTCCTCCGGTTCGCCGAGGCCCTGTCTTCAACGGTCCACGAAAGTAACGTGTGTCCAGCAAGATGATTTGTAGTCGTTTTCCAGGTGGGCCGATGATCGTTGCGTCGTAGACTCCGGGTCGCTTGCGGCGAGGTGAGTCAGCTGTGTCTCCCCAAAAATCAACGAACAGCTTCTGCGATGCATCTCGCTGAGCGTACGACGCGCCTCCGTCATTGACGCCGTAGTCGTGATCGTCCCACGTCGCCAGCACGGGACACAAATTGAGTAGTTTGGCAAAATGTTCGTTGGAACGCAGCTTCGCATATTTTGCCCGCATCACTTCCATGTCAGTTGTGTCGGCGTAGATATTGTCGCCCAGCATCAGAAACAGCTCGGGCCGCTGCGCCACAATTGTCTTCAACAACGGCATTGGATTCTCTTGTTTAATGCACGACCCGAACAGTAGCTTTGTAACCGGTTTCTCGAGCGTCAAGCCAAGCTGACGGTGCGCAGACGCCACAAATGCCTGACCTTGGCAACGCGAGTCTGGTGTGCGAGGGCCGCGTGCCACCAAGAACGAACCGCCTCCGCTGCCAATGATTCCCAAACCGCAATCAAACGGATAGCTGCCGATCAATCGGTATTTTGGATCGACTTTCAGCAAGCGATTGCCATAGCAACCGAACCACCAATGACCGTCGGAAAAAGCAGCCGTCTGAATGCCCAGACGGGTATGACCGCTGGCGATTGTTCGTTTGGCGATAAACTGAAACTTCGTGTCGTACTCGTAGACATAGTTCTCATCGATCTCGTCAGGTAAACCACCCACGACCAAAAACTTGCCGTCATGAAATGCGATGCCCCCAGCACCATGAAACACCTGTTGGACCTCGTGTTTAGCAATCAGCGAAAGATCGTTGGACCGATATTCGTATACCCATGAATCGGCGTTACCCTCCGGGTCGTTAAAGTGACCCAGATTGACGGCGACATAGATTTTGTCGTCATGAAAACACAAGTCGCCGTGATGGTTGTCGACAGGAATCTGCTTCAAACGATGACCAGCGTGATCCGTCTTTACGAGCGCCGTCGTAAAGCTCCAAAACAGGTTACCTTGAGAGTCCGTGCAGATGCCTTGCAGGTGATGTTGATAATTTCCCTCGCAGGCGATCACCCTCGACTGGACTTTCGCGTCAACGTCAGGGCGGTTGTCTTGACCGTGGCCCAGTTTGGCTAGGGCAGCAACTAGAATGATGACAGTGATACCAGAGCGAGATATTCTTAAGCACATGGTGGTTAGCTCAAAGGAACAGGTGTGTGTCGGTTGGATGGAAGGCGATATTGGCGTGAATTCGGCGCTGCGAATTCGGTACTGTGAAATCGGTACTGTGAATTCGGCATCACGCACAGAACAATTGCTTTCCATGAATGACTATGTTATCCAATTGCGACCCTGAAAACCGGCCTTTCGCTAGAAATCGAAGAAATCGGTTGTTCGAGATGTAACCCTGAATTCACCCAACATTGACGAGTGATAATGATGCGCCAACGATCTGTTACCCTGCCCCAAGGGCGAGTTGCAAAGCTTCGATCAATGTCCCTTTGGGCGGTGATCGCGATCCTGCTGCAAGGGCTGCTGACGGCCCCAGGCATGGCCGACGAGGCTAAGTTTGTCACCGCAAAAGTGGTCAGCCAGGGAGTTGCCCAACAGATTCGTGTGCAGGGTTCGCCCTGGACTACCACATCACGATCGCTGGTTGGATCTGGCATCGGAAATCTCCTGTTTGCCAATAAGCAATTGGGGGCTGGTGATTTCGCTGTCACCATTCGCTTGCAGATTGATCGACTGGACAAGAGTGCCGCTTCGGTGGTCCTCAATGGCAGTCATTTTGGCTTCGAGGGGAGCGGAGGTGAAATGTTCACGCATGGCGAGATGTTTGGCCGGCATGAACTGGGGCCAGCAATCGTCAAAGACGGAAAAGTATTCGAAGTCATGTTTCGCCGCAGTGATGCCTTGGTGCATAACTCGTGATCTCGGTCCATAATTGTCGTATGATCGCGAATTAGGAGTATGCCATGAGCCATTTCAAACGCAGTCAACGCAAGTATGTGAAGAAGACCTATCG
>JASLPZ010000412.1:0-5736 GCA_030744725.1 Pirellulaceae bacterium | reverse complement strand
AACGGTCACTCGCCACCGGACAAGTGGCAGGCATCAAACGATCGAAAATGGCTGGTTTAAAATGATCGGTCCCAGCCATGCGATGATTACGGAGATGGCTGCGGTCAATGACACGCTCCGGGCCACCATTGACGAGCAGCAGGCGTTGCTGCAATCCCTGCAACGCGACATAGCGTTGATGAAGCGAACCTTGTTTGGCCAACGACGCGAACGTTTTGAAGATCCGCAACAGGGGATGCTATTTGACTCGGTCATCGTCGGCCCACCGGAGTCAGAGGACGCCTCGAACCAAGACGATCCGCTTGACTCCGATACCTCACACGAAGACGAGGGGAACGGCGACCAAGGCCAGACGCCTGCCAGCCGTGGCGGACGCAGGCGACGCGTGATTCCCGACAGCCTGCCTCGCGTCCAACGCATTCACAAATTGGACGAGGCGGAGATTTCCGAGGACCCGCCAGGCGAGCAAAGACGCCTGTTCCTGAAAAAGGTCGGCGAGTACGTCGAATGGGAGCCGCCCCGGCTGATTGTGATCGAAGAGTTCGTCGAGACGTTGGCCATCGACAATGCCGACGCCACGGAAACGACGATGATTTCCGCTCCGCGACCGCCGCGAATCATCAATTGCTTCGCGGGGCCTTCGCTATTGGCCGGTTTGGCGGTCAATCATTTCACGGACCATCTGCCTTACTATCGGCTGGAAGAGATACTCGGACGCAGCAAGCTGGAGATCGACCGCAGCACCCAATGCCGTTGGATGATGCGTCTGGCGAACGAGTTGGTTCCGCTGACCGATTTGATGCGGAGCCTGGCGTTGGAATCGCCTGTGGTGCAAGCCGATGAGACGCCGATCAAGATGCTTGCTCCGGGACAAGGCAAGACAAAGACGACCTACCTGTGGGCCGTGCTTGGCGATCGGCGACATCCCTATACGACGTTCTCATTTACGGAGAGTCGGGCGCGGGCCGGTCCCACCGAGTTCTTTGCGGATTTCGAGGGAATCCTCGTGTCGGACGCATACATCGGCTACGAGTGTTTAAATCCTCGTACACAAGGCCGGATTCAGATCGCTGGTTGTCATGCGCATGCGCGCCGCAAATTCGAGGAGTTGCATACGCTCGGTCCCACCGAGCGAACCACGACGGCCATGAGATACTTCGGTCAACTGTTCGATATCGAAGATGAACTGCGAGAACTTTCGGACGAACCGCGTCACGAACAACGCCAACTTCGTTCTCGTCCGTTGCTGGAGGAATTCAAACACTGGATGGATGACCAACTCGCGACGCTTCGCCCGAAACACGACCTGCGGGGGGCGATCAACTACATGACCACGCGCTGGGAATGCTTCGAGCGATTCCTGGAATCCGGAGCGATTCCGCTGGACAACAACGCTTCCGAGCAAGCGGTGAAAAATCCAGTGATGGGAAAGAAGGCCTGGCTCTTTTTTGGCAGTCCCGCCGGAGGTGCCGCGGCGGCGGTCTTCTACACGCTGACTGCGACATGCCGTCGTCTGCAGATGGATCCTTACGCTTATTTGAAGGATGTGTTTGAGCGAATGCCCTTCTGCGACCCCGAGGACCCAGCGACGCTTCGCACCTTACTTCCCGACCACTGGTTGGCCGCTCATCCCGAAAGCCAGCTTCAAATCCGCACCACCGAGTCAAAGGCCAGCGCCGCTCGTCGACGTACGCGTCGAAACCAACGGCGAAGAGCACTCGACCGAGCCAATCGAAGACGCCGTTAAGCGATCTCGGCATTCAAGGCCATCGACCAACCGTCGAAATCGGTGACACGTCGAGAATGCAACGCTCACTACCATACGCCGTTGCAGGTCAGTCAGATCTCTTCTGGAACCCTCTGCCTTGTGCAGTAATCGCGAAGTCGCTGCAAAATCGTCTTCGGATGGGAAAAGCGGAGTGAATTCACTCACTGCTGACATCATCATTGGTGGATCCTCCGATCACGTTGTGGCGCTCACGAGAACATTCTGGAATCGAGCAGCACAGTCCCAAGGGAATTCCGTTCTCATCAATGCCGATCGGTGTCGTGGTGAGTGAGTTGTGCGATGCCATTAGCGCTCCATTGCATGCGAAAGCGGTGCCCACCCGATGTACTCGGCGTCCAGCCCAAGGTTCGAGCGAACGACGGTTGATCCGGGAAGTAATTCCTTTTGAATGCCCTCGAGGAGTAGGTCCCGTGCGGCATGACCAGCGGCTCCAAACTTCTCGCCGACGCCCCCTGTCAACACGAGTCGCTGAAAACCCGGTTCGCAAACAGACGAGGTCATACAGCGGACCGCACGGCCTATTTCCGTACCGACGGACCAGATGAACTCTCCAGCGAGTGACGAAGCGTTCTCGGTCGCAGCCAGACTTACGGTGCGAAGCAAGGTCTCTTCTGCCTGCAATTGACGGAAAGAGAGGTTGGCCAGTATCTGGTCGCGAGCGGTCGCGGCGATGCGCGGCAACCGTTTGTCCGCCGCCAGGCGCGCGAAGCGGCGCGCTAGAGCCGGGCCGCCGCACCACTCGGTGAAACGAATGACACCATTACCATGCGGAGGTATTGAGCCGTCACGGGTGGGACGCCAACTCCAAGAGTCTGTTTGCAAATCGCGGAATAGGTATCTTCCGAACTGGCCATATGTTTCGCCGAGGCCGTATGCGTGCCTGAGCACCTTGCCCCTCCGCACCACAGCGCCAGCAATGCCGGTACCGATATTCAACACGAGACCTGGCCCAGACCAACCGCAGAATGCACCTGCTTGAATTGCCAACTCTCCCCGCGCGCGAACAGACACGTCCAAAGCGGAGCGGATCGAGAGGTGTCTTGGAGCAAGTGAAAAAGTGCGTGAGAACTGCCGACGAAATAGGTCGTGAATTGGTTGCTGTTCCGCGCACAACGTTCAGTAAATCACCCCCCAGAGGCCAGAGCCGGTGGCTTTGGGATGAGCCATGGAAGTGGCATGAGTCGGCCACCTCACAAACGCTTAGTCGCTCTTCGGACCTGTCGAGCAGCCGTTGAGTAAAGCGCACTGTCTCACGGAACCGCAGGGACGCTCTGATTGTATGTAGCCAAATCGGTGTCTTAAACGGTTGATTTGGCTATCGATAAATACTATAGTTAGCCAAATGTCGATCCTTTCACTAGCATTTGGCTACGTATAAATCATGTCTTCAAACGATCCGCCCCGTCACGTTGTCGGCCGCTCCTCGGAAAAAGAAAGACTGGCAGCCGCCCTCAATTCGCCTGACCCGGAACTGATCGCGATCTATGGCCGTCGGCGCGTCGGCAAGACGTTTCTGATACGTGAGTTCTTCCGCAACGAGATTGTCTTTGAGCTCACCGGCCTGCACAACGAACCGATGGGACGCCAATTGGAAAACTGCGCCATCTCACTGCGACGGCATTTTCCCGGCCAATTCGTTTCCACTCCACCTTCATGGCTGGAGGCTTTCGAACAAATCAAAGACTCGATTCAAGCCAGCGCCGAATCACCAACACGAAAACAAGTGTTGTTCTTCGACGAGTTTCCCTGGTTGGCAACTCGGCGTTCCGGATTCCTGGCTGCGTTCGAGGCGTTCTGGAACACATTTGCCAGCCGCCGCCCTGATTTGATGGTAATCATCTGCGGTTCCGCGGCATCGTGGATGATTCGAAAAGTGATCAATTCAAAAGGTGGATTGCACAATCGCACAACGGTACGAATATGTCTAAAGCCCTTTACGCTCCACGAAACGCGCGAATACCTTGAACACCGGCGCGTCAAACTCAGTGAATTTCAGATGGCCCAACTCTACATGGCGGTGGGTGGCGTCCCGCATTATCTCAACTACATCCAGCCAGGGCAGTCTGTCGCACAGAACATCGATCGGCTCTGCTTTGCCAAGGACGGATTGCTGGTCGATGAATATCAGCATTTGTACGCTGCCTTGTTTGACGACTCCACCAATCACGAATCCATCGTGAGAGCGCTGGCTTCCACTGGGAGGGGATTAACTCGCAACGAACTGCTGACGGCCACGTCTTTAAAAAGCGGCGGGGCAGCGACCTCGGCTCTACGTGAACTCATTCAATCGGGATTCGTCCACGAATGCCCACCCAGGAACAACAAGACTAAGGATGCGATTTTCCGGCTGGCGGATGAGTACTCGCTATTCTACTTAAAATGGATCAAGTCCAACCGCACTTCTGGCACCAACATTTGGCTTCAAAAAGCAGCCGGTCGCAAGTATGCCAGTTGGTGCGGGTACGCCTTTGAATCGCTCTGCCTGAAGCACATCGTGCAGATCAAGGTGGCCTTGGGCATCGCCGGTGTCGAGACAACCGAATCATCGTGGTTCTACCGGCCCAAGTCGAAGAATGGCGAAGGAGCTCAAATCGATCTGGTCATCGATCGACGCGATCAATGCATAAACATCTCTGAAATGAAGTTCTCCGAGAATCCCTTCGTAATCAACAAACGCTACGCTGCCGATCTGGCGCGAAAGCTGCGCGTGTTTCGAGAACGAACAGGGTCCAAGAGTACTCTGTTCTTAACCATGATCACGAGCTCTGGTGTCAAGCAGAATGACTACGCGCGAGATCTTGTTACCTCCGAAGTCTTGCTAGCCGACTTGTTTGCATCTCCGTAGCGTGCATAAAATGCCTCCAACTTGAGGCCCGGTATGTCACGGATTTCGCCGCGCATCCAGTCGGGCGCGTAATGGCCCTCGCCACGGGCTCGACTCCGAGTCGCCGACGCCTGCCGGACTGCGGGACGCACAGTCTTCTAACGGCGACAAGGTGAAATCTCCGGTGAGCAGACGGCGATCACTCACTGATCAGCAGACATGCGTCAGTGAGCCGTAGTTTCGAACTTCAACTCGGCCAATGTACCTTGTCGTTCATAATCGCACGGTCTTTTTCCGGCCCCTGGCTGAATAGTGTCGGTGACGGTCATTTCTGCCACTTGGACTGCCCGCGGCACGCCTGTTGCTTACTTGGTCCCAAGGCGGGGCCAGAGTTAATCGCGGGCTATGGTAGCCAGTCACCATCCAGTATGGCTGTGGTTGCTGCAGCCTCCCAGACTTGGTGAGAAACATGACGTCACGGGCAACTCCCAGAATCACAACAGCTTCCCCGATACTAAAGACGGTTTGGGACCCGGAGGATATCCGGTCGCGACTCCCTGCAAGTGGTGGTGTGGGCTTCCTTTTCCACGCCACCGATCCTACAACAATCGCCTTCGCCTTTGACAGGTTTCCCGATGACCCGGAAGAACTGTGGAAGATCCCTCCGTTCGTTGGCAGTCCAATCTTCTGGGACAACCGTGTAATTGGTGCGCATGTCATTTCGCCGCTGCCCGCCACATTGTGGGCAACGGGGCATGCGGGGATTAAGAGATTTCGCGAGTCCGGTTACAAGCCGATGCTGGAGTTGGCCGAGAGGTGCGGCCTAACTCATTTGGGCCTTGCCGCCTTACTACCGTTGGTAATAATATACTTGACTCACCATGAACCTTGGGTATGATTCGGGTGTCGAATGAAGCGACCGACACAAGGAACCCGAAAATGAAGACTCCCAAGACCCTAATCGAAGCTGTCAGGGTATTCTCTGACGTAGACCTGTGCAACGAGTACATGGTTCGCATAAAGTGGGCCGATGGCAAGATCACCTGCCCCAAGTGCGGCGCGTGCGGCGACCGGATCGGCAAGATTGAAACCCGCAAGATGCTGCGATGTAAGGATTGCCGCA
>JASLPZ010000411.1:0-5748 GCA_030744725.1 Pirellulaceae bacterium | reverse complement strand
AGCAGCGACAAGAGCGGCTACGAGTTCGCGTGACATATTGTTGCACCTGAGTGATCACTTTGCCGGTGACAGTTTCTTAAGCTTGATGTTGCGGAACTTGACCGTGCTGCCGGGGTCGTGGGCTTGCAGCGCGATGTAGCCTTGGCTCAAGCGGCGCGGACCTTTCGCACCTTCGGGTTCGGTGTAGTCGACGACGACTTTGCCGTCGACTCGCACCACGATGTTTTGGCCCTTGACCGTGATGTGCATCGGGAACCACGTGTCGTCTTTGGCATTCGATTCATACAGCTTGACGACTGCCCACAGGCTGCCGGTCTTGACCGGGTCGCCGTGCGTGTTGTTGATCTGCGCTTCGTGCCCATCGTAGAACCATCCATCTTCGTGGTACTTGATGTGGAAATAGATCCCGGAGTTGCCGCCTTCGTTAATCATGGCTTCCGACTTCAACTCAAAGTCCTTGAGCTGTTCCTTCATGTAGTACAAATGGCTCCGCTCGCCGCTACCGACGATCGCGCCATCCTTGATCGTCCAGTTGTCAGGCCGTTCGTTCGCCTTCCAGCCGGTAAGGGTCTTGCCGTCAAACAGGCTGACCCAGCCTTCGTCTTTATTGTCGTCAGCAATCGCGGTTGAAATGGCGATCAGCAAGCACGTGGTTGAAAACAGAATTGCATTTCTCATGGTGTCGTTCTCCTTTGAATACGGTTCATTGAGTAAGCTCATTGTTGAAAGTCAGATTCAGATAACACGAATACGAATAGTCGGCGAAGGCTCCAGTATCATCGGCTGGCCACGTTGTTGGCCATGCCTTGTTTTCGTCGCTGGCGATGGC
Source organism: Pirellulaceae bacterium (assembly GCA_030744725.1). Classification (GTDB taxonomy): domain Bacteria; phylum Planctomycetota; class Planctomycetia; order Pirellulales; family Pirellulaceae; genus ARS98. Next base: position 4,919 of record JASLPZ010000411.1, on the reverse strand, counting down.
CTTGCTTTCCCAGCGCCCACGAGTTGTTTGGAAGTCTCCGCCCGAACCAGAGCCTTCCTGGTATTGGATGTGGAGTTTTCCGCTGGCCCCCTTCCACGCGATCCAGATCGGAGTATGGGCCGACAGCGGCACTCCGCCCCGCGGATGTTCGAGCGTTACCCAACCGGTCACTTTCTTAATCGTCTTGCCAAAGTCGAACAGCAGCCTGGCGGGAGCCCCGGTGTGCGGGCCGCCTTTCAGTGTGCCGCCCGCATAGACTGCGAATCGGATGTGACCGGAATTGTTTCGGGGTAGAAACACCGAGACCGACTTGAGCATCATCCCCTTGCGATCCGGCGAGAGCCCACCCAGGGCTCGCGTGTGCGCGACCGTAGTCGCGAGGCCACGACTGATGGGATTGCCCCAACGGGATTCGCCCTTTGGCAGGTCAGGCATTGGCCAGAGTGTCTTGCTTCCATCAAACGTTACAGAGCCCGCCCCGGTCGTGACTGTGATCTCGCCACTGCCGTATTTCGACTTCATGTGTTGGCAGTCGTGCAGCATCTCCGGGGGATGCGGTCGCGACGCGTCGTTGATCGAGATGCTCATGTCCTTCAGGTTCACTGCAATCCGGTCTCCGTCCATCGTGACGGCGTGGATATGTCGATCTTTCATCTCAGGAACGGACAACGCCTCGATGAACGACTTCTCGTCGGCAAAAGTGTCAAGATCCGAGACATGAAAGACGTGGTAGGAGTCCGAGAGTTCTGCGCGAGCGCACAAGCCTTTTCCAACCTGGTAGACATTCCACCGGCCCACCTTGTGGGACTTCGCGCCGCCATCCTCGAACAGTGTCCCCTGACCGATCAGACAGTTCTTGTGTTGGACGATTCGCCCCCGCGTTTCGTATCGGCGTTTGTTTGGAGCCACGTCCGGCAGGATGACTTCCACTCGCAGACCCTGTGAGGGATCCGCTCCGAACAGAATGGTGCTGTACCGGGATTGAAGAATCGCACCATCCGTATGCACCGACCCCATTGAAACGTGTGGCGTGTTGTAGTAGTAAAGCGCAGCCGGGAGCCAACTCTGGGTCTTCCACGACCAATCGTCCGGCCAGCCCAGGTAACGCTGGCCTTTGTAGATGAGAACGTCGCGGGTCTTCGCTTCCTCGGCCAGAGCACGCACGATTCTGTGCACCCGAAACGTGCTGCACGCGAGAAACATCGCTTCGTCCTGTTTCAGACGCGGCTCGTTGCTGCTGGCAATATGGATCGTGGCCGGCTCCAGGCCAGAAACGCGGGCATTGACGAAATCGAACTGCGGTTCGCCCATCCCAAACGCCATCCAGACCATCGGCAGGAAACCGTCGTAGCGGGCATCCGTCAGGTAGGCGGTCTTGCGGGCGGTCAGCGAGCCGAAGGCATCGGCCTCGCGACAACGAAAGGACGGGCCGGCCAGATAGCCGTTCACACTCAGCAGCGCCCGTTCGGCCAGCATCACGTTCAGCAGTGCCGCGGCCCCGCGCCGCAGGTTCTCGTCCGGCGCGTAATCGACCAAGATGATGAGTGGATTCGAATAGTGGTACTGGTAGCACCGGGAGTTATATTCGACCCACCCGCGTTCAAACCGCCAGGCGAGCGTTTGCTTGATCCAATTCACGTAGTCCGATATGTCGCCGCCACGGGATTGCTCAGCGAACATCCCAATGGTGAGATTCATCAATTCGTGGTTCTCGGTGTGATTCGGCAGGTTGTGCGTCCGGGGCGCTGGTTGCCTGGGCCATTTCTTTAGCATGCCGATCAGATGCGCCCTGGCTTCCTTCGAGAGGCGAGACGATTCCCGAAAATCGGGCAACGTCCTCAGATACCTGATGAAATAGATGTCGGCGTCGCGGCGCATCGGGCCGCACGACTCGAAATGGCGATTGGCCTTGTCGACGTCACGGTTCAACGTGAGCCTTGCATGGTTCAATGCCCAACGCCGCTCATCGCGTGGGTCCATGGTCGGTTCGAGTTTGCCAAACGTCTCAGCAATCCACGACAGATACTCCACTCGACGCTCGGCGAGTTGCTGCTGATACTCGGCATCGTCGTCCGCCGAGCAGACCGACGCCGCGGAAACCCAGATCGCAAGCCAGATCAAAGTTACAACGTTGTACTGTGGTTTGTTTTTCATGCTGCGGTTCCGCTCTGTCGTAGCCGAACTCGTAAGCGTTCCTGAGTCCTTTGTTGTTCCCAGAATTCTCACAAATCCGGCTACACTTAATTCGTTGGCTGTCGTTTCTGCGTTTCCGTGACTCTTATTGTGGCTTAGATTTGTCTGGCCTTTGAAACTGTTCGACCTGGCGATGCACTTCGCTGATAATTTTCTGTTCGATCCCTTTTGCCCAGGGACTGGGGTGTCCGTAATACAGCATCGCGCCACCACCTTCGTAACCGCCTTCCAGGAGTACGCGGCGGGAGGGGATGTAGGCCAGCACGTCGTTTGAGTAACCGGCTACCCATGTTCGATCGGCCCCCAACTCCTGTTTCAATCGCACGGAGTAATCTACCACAACTTCGCCGCCGAGCAGCACGAATGTTGGGCCATCGCCGAGCTTCCAGACCTGAACGGGATATGGATACGTCGCCTTCAGCTTTCCGTCACGTTGGAGCCGTTGGAGTAGCGTTTTGGCACGAGCGACCTCGAAACGATTCTTGCTGTCGAGCGTCTTGCGCAAATCGTCGCGAGTGGGAAGCTTCGCGAACGGCATGTCGATCTCGGCGTAGGAACAGACGAGCTGGCCCGCGATCGGTTGCAGCTTGTCCGACTGAACGTTCTCGACCGACTGCGCCAATTGGCGACCGTAATCCTGAGCGTATTCGACCTTGCGGCGCGGCAACGGGTTTTGGTCGCCGCCGCAACCGATCCAGGTGAGCGCGATCGCATCGGGATACTTCTTTTCCAATTCGATCTGCGCGTAGCCGGGCCAGTCGGCCGATATTTGATACCCGCTCAGCGTCGTTGCATGGCAGGCGTATCCGCAGGCAACTGCTGTAATGCGACCGTCCGGGTTCTGGACAAACAACACGGGAACGTCATGATCCACCGGTCCACGGAGCTTTCCTTCGGTCCGCAGCTTGGGAACATCCGCCTCACGATTGTTGCGACGGTTGACGGCGAAGGTCGCCTTGCCGTTGCCCCAACTCAGCTTGGCCGGGGCGAGATTCCTTAGAGCCTCGCCCGCCACGGCGATGAGTTTTCGTTGCAGTTCGGCCGTGTAGTCCTTCAAGTCCTGATGCTGCTGGTCGGTAAAGGTGTAGTAGGCTCGGGCACCCATGGCCGGCCCGCTGTGGGTGTGCGAAGCATTGAAGGCAATCGAACCTCGCTCCAGCCCGAATTGCTTGTGCAGTTCCTCGCAAACAGGGGTCGAGAGGTCGCGGGAAATGTTGTTGACATCAACGGTGATCAGCACTGCTCGTGTTCCACTGTCCTCCTGTAACACCAACGCCTTGGCCCACAAGTCGGTCACTGTGCCGTCCGCCGGCCGGTTCCGCGAGCTATAACCGCCCATCCGGAGCGGCTTCGCGGGAGTGATCTTGACCTTGGCCACTCCCGCCTTCCATTCGGCGGCAAGTGTCGTTGTCGTTGCGGACAGCACGAGGGCAAGCCCTACGATGAGCGGTTGAAATCTCATTTTGCGTCTCTCGATATCTTTCTTTCCGGATCCAATAATTGCAGCAGTATCCACAAGGCCTTCACTTCTTCAGCCAACGATCAAGCCGTGCTGCTTCTCACGACATTCTGGGCTTTTCGGCACGAGTTCTCAACACCACGGCTTCGGTCGGTGCCTTGGCCTCTTTTGAAGGATGACACGGCACGCGAAAATCGTGGCATGTCCACAATGACTCGCAAGCAACGCACCTATGACCATCGCCGAGAGCTCGTGCAAACCACACGTGACATCCAACTTGCAACTCAGCACGGAGTGCCGGCGTCAACAGCGCGCGGCTGGCTCAACAAGCCAGCCACCGAAGTCGTGTCGCTCAACGTTCTTGATCTCAACACCATGCGGCTCCCACATGAAGTGATTCAACTTCGCCGTCGAGTCACCAAGCTTACTGCATTGTTGCACCGGCAACAGGCAAGCCAGCCGTGCTGGTCGATGGCGGCGTCGAGAACTTCAATTCAGCCGTGGACGAAGTGGTCGCATCCGGCATTTTGAAACGTGTCCTGGCACAAACCGAGATCGATTTTTCCAATTCCCTGATCGAAGCCTGGTGGCGCGTTCTGAAGCATCAGTGGTTGTACTTGAACACACTCGACACCGTCGCGAACGTTGGGAAGCTCACCGCCCATTGCGTGAGAACTCGCGCGGAAAACTCCAGAATGTCGTGAGAAATAGCAGGGCTCGCCTAGGTTGTGCCGCGAATGGCAGCAAAACGACGCCAATCACGTTCGAGTTGAATCTTGATGACCAGCCCGAGAATCACCAGAAGGAGAATGCCGTAGTGCTGGGTTTGAACGATCCACGTAGCAGCGCCGAAGAAGCTCCTTTGGCATACGGACCACGCCGCTCGCCTCGTCGACGCAAGCGCCGGCCCGGCGGCAGAAGGCCAGTGCTTCGTCGTGCATTACCCTGAACCCCGTGACTTCCAGGATCTGTTCCGTCGCGTGCTGAACCTGCTCGACCTGGTTATCGGACAGTACTTTGCCAACAAACATTTGACTCACACCCTCCTACTTGCCTTGAGTTTCGCTTCCATAGACCGCAAGCTGGAAGCTTACGCCACTGAAGCACCGACCCCGAACTTGTCCGCACAACGGGAATTACCCATGCCTCAAAGACAGTCTCGCTTTGCAAACCAGTCGATGATCTGTGTCGCCCTCGTCCTGGTGTTCGGTCTGACCGGAATGCCAGATCTGGCCGCACAACAACAACAACCGACCGAGCAACCTCT
>JASLPZ010000410.1:0-5752 GCA_030744725.1 Pirellulaceae bacterium | reverse complement strand
CAGCTCAGGATCTTTGCACATGTTCATAATGAGGTCGGTGCCAACGTTGGACGTAAGCAGAATCAAGGTGTTCTTGAAGTCGATCAGCCGTCCCTCTCCGTCTTCCATGATTCCCTTGTCAAAGACCTGGAAGAATATCTCGTGGACATCCGAGTGGGCTTTCTCCACCTCATCTAAGAGAACGACACTGTAAGGGCGCCTCCGCACTGCTTCTGTCAGGACTCCTCCTTCGCCGTACCCGACGTAGCCGGGAGGCGCGCCTTTTAGCGTCGATACGGTATGCGCCTCTTGGAATTCGCTCATGTTGATAGTGATCACATTCTGTTCACCGCCATACATGGCTTCGGCCAAGGCGAGAGCGGTTTCCGTCTTCCCCACGCCACTGGGGCCGCAAAGTAGGAAGACGCCGATGGGTTTCATTGGATTGTCTAAACTCGCCCGCGATGTCTGAATCCGTTTGGCGATCATTTCGAGCGCGTGGGTCTGGCCAATAATTCGCTGATTAAGGGTGTTGGCCAAAGATAGAATGGCATTGACCTCATCACGAACCATTTTTCCAACAGGAATTCCAGTCCAGTCCGCGACGACCGAGGCGACTGCTTGGTGGTCCACACTGGGGAGGATGAGCGGCGTTTCGCCCTGCAACGCGTCTAGCTGGCTTTGTAGATCGGACAACTCAGCTAACAGCTTGGTGCGTTGCTCGTCGTCTAGCGCGCCATCTGTGCGCTGTTGAGCGGAAGCATCCTCAACGGAAACGCTTTGCGCCTGATCATCTGCAACTTGTTCGAGTTCGCTACCTGTTTCTTCGACTCTATCTGTCGTTCCTCTCAATTCAGCGCGAATTCCAAGGATACTCTCAACGAGGCTCCGTTCTTGATCCCATCGCTCCTCTAATTCCACGAGGCGAGTCTTCTCAGTGGAGAGTGTTTCTGACGCGACCTTCTCCCGACGCTGCGTATCGATTCCTATGGCTGACTCATTGCCGATGATCGAGAGTTCGGTTTCGAGGGCTTGAATCGCACGGCGACAATCCTCGACGTCGGGTGGAACGGCGTATTGACTGATGGCGACACGGGCGGCAGTCGTATCTAACAGTGCTACCGATTTGTCTGGCAACTGGCGTGCGGGAATGTAACGATGGGACAAACGAACGGACGTCTCGAGAGCTTCGTCCAACAACTGGACCTGATGATGATTTTCCAGCGTGGAGGCGACGCTCCGCATCATCAGAATGGCCTTCTCTTCACTCGGCTCATCGATCTGGATGACCTGAAAACGCCTCGTGAGCGCAGGATCCGGTTCGATGTGTTTCTTGTATTCCGCCCACGTTGTTGCGGCAATGGTGCGGAGTTGCCCGCGCGCAAGCGCCGGTTTGAGTAGATTTGCCGCATCACCAGTTCCGGCAGCGCCGCCCGCTCCGATCAAAGTGTGTGCCTCGTCGATGAACAGAATGATCGGTTGCTCAGAGGATTGGACTTCTTCGATGACTTGCTTGAGCCGATTCTCGAACTCGCCTTTCATGCTAGCACCCGCCTGAAGGCCGCCGACGTCCAGCGCGCGGAGTGTGACGTTGCGCAGTGGTGGTGGTACGTCGCCGGATGCGATCTGATTGGCGAATCCCTCGACCACCGCAGTCTTTCCTACACCGGCCTCGCCCGTCAGAATTGGGTTGTTCTGACGTCGACGCATCAGAATGTCAACGATCTGCCGAATCTCTTCATCACGACCGATGATCGGGTCAATCAGTCCCTGACGAGCGTTTTCGGTTAAGTCAACCGAGAATTGCTGAAGTGCCTGCTGTTTACCCATTTGGGCAGGGGGCATCGCGCCGCTAACCTCACCAGGTTCGGCACCGCCCCCCAGCGATGTTCCGTCCGTTGCAACAAGATGGTCTTCGGGTGATCCTCCGACTATCTCAGTGAAGTCCTCCGTTAGCTCATGGAGGCGGATCTTTTGAAATTCGCTAGAGATGGACATCAGCGCATTGCTCAATTCTCTCGTGTTAAGAATTCCAATGATCAAGTGCCCGGTACGGACTTGGGAGTCACCAAACATGAGCGTCGCGTAAACCCAAGCTCGCTCGACGGCGTCCTCAATGTGGGAAGACAAGTCAGATATCGAGGTCGCTCCTCGCGGCAGCTTGTCGAGCGACTCTGTCAGGTCCTTTGCCAATCGAGCAGGCTCAAGCTGGAAACGTTTGGCTATCTGGTGGATATCTGAATCTGGAAGTTCGAGAAGCTGGCGCAACCAATGCGACAATTCGACGTAGGGGTTTCCCCGCATCTTGCAGTATACGGTTGCGCTCTCTATTGCCTTATACGCCAGACTGTTCAGTTTTCCGAACAGAGCAACTCGACTGATTTCCATCTTCGTTCTCCAAGCTTGGTCGCGAATCGAAACTTCGAAGGAAGCCCCGACGCTTCAAGGTTCGTTCTTAATTGTCCAGGCTATCGCCGGATTGGGCGGACAGCACCAGTTGACCATCGCGTAGTTGCCCCAAAGTCTGATGATCCCATTGTGGTATCATCTGATATTGCAGTTTGGTCACTTCATCGCGACCGCAGGCTGCCACGACGTCCAGGATCAGATCCTTGGGATTGCTTTGAATTTCATCGCGTAAAAGCCAGGTTGTCCACCCAAGATGCCCTTGAATTCCCAGGCCTAAGGGCGGCGCTTCTTCCTTCTTTAGGGTCAGCTGCAAATCCCATTCGAGATCGTCGCCGACGTATCCGCGTATTAGAGCGATAAGACTGTCCAAGCTGACTCGCCCCGAGGCAGTTGCCGTCTTCTCTTCCGATACTCTCTTTTGAGGATTCGCAGCGCCTCGATTGTTTTCTGTGTCGCTAAGGGCATTGTCCGTCACCAATTTCGACACGGCGACATCATCTTGTCGTGGTGATATCTGGGACGGTGCCACCGAAGTTCCCTCCGTATGTTCGCAATAGAACACCTGAAACCCACGTGCCGTACGTAACGGTACAGTCATGTCTCCGGGCCTCAGGATTTCTACGTTTGCCCGAACATGCTGAGAAAGCTCCTCAAAGGCATTCTGAGTCAATCGTCCACCGTTCTGTCGCTCGGCAGCATCGGCAGCGTACGTTCTGACTGCATCGACAAAGGTCATCCCGTCCGAGACTCTCTGATAGGCCGCGTGCGCTTCCTCACGTTTCGCGCTCACTGTTTCCGGACTGGCCGACGGATCAACTTCGATGGTGAGGCAACGCAGCGCGACTTGGTCACCGCCGGAATCTGTTACAAGAAGTTGATCATCCCCTTTGGCCTCGTTAGGTTGTTCCCGAGACATCTGCGGATCTTCCGTCATGCTGTTCGAAGCCGAGTGCTGCCGATGCGTTGCTGAGGTGGTCGGTGTTTCTGACACTTCTTCTGCCTCAGTGGCTTCAGCATTCGCGGGCAATAAGTGATAGTATTCGACAAGATCGAGCGGTCCCATAACCAGCCGAAATTTCTGCTGACAATCCCAGACATGCGAACCGATGGTAATTGTTTGACCGAGCTTTGAGTTGGAAGCGGAACTCCCCATTTGACATTGGCAATCGCTGGGTAACTCGATCCATTGCCCCACAAACTGTTCCATCTCCGTCGGTAGGGAAAAGTAACCACGGATAATAGCCAACAGCCCATCGGCATGTTTCGTTTGACCGCTCAGCAGCCCTGCAAAATGTCGTTTCGGGGTGTCTGGCATCGCGTCGCGATTCTCGAGCGAATCCATCCCCAGACCGAACACTGACGTCACGTACTCGCCAAAACGATCGCGAGAGCCATCGTCAAAGTTGACCGTCGGCCGGACACGTGCCCATGATCTGTAAAAGAGGCCGAGCAATCGGTGGTGAAAAATGTCGAGGAATCGCATGAAGGTATGGTCTTCATGATGGCGAATTCTCGTACGGGCGTAATCGGTTAGATGAACCGGCAACGGACCCTGAGGACCTAAGAGGCCGAAGAAGCGTTGTATGAGTCGCGGTGGATGGAAGTCGTTGGCCCGTTCCATCTCGGACAGCGTCGCTGGCGCGAACGCCATCGACGGTTCTTGAGCCAGGCGGAACGGGTCGTCCTTGAGCGTTGCTGAATGACCTGTTTGTGGTGTGTCCGGGCGAGCGCAGTCCAACAAGCGAATTGCCTGGAAGAAGTCGAACGCATAGGGCTCGCGATCTAGCTCTTCAAGCAACTTTACAAGATGTGACGGCGCCCGATTCTCGCTGGCCATCGCGCGACCTCATGCCTCTGGTCAGTTTTCAGAACTGTTTCTGTAAACGAATTGATCGACGTGTACTTGGCAAAAAACGTTTCTAATACTGCCGGCAACAAATACACGCCGACACCTTCAAACGCCTCCTCTTCCAGAGTTAGCGTTAATCGCAATCCGCGTCCGAACGTAAGAGGTCCCGATGTGGGTAGTTGACGAATGATTGATTCGCACTCCAGCGACTTGATGCCGTCGATTTGTTTCAACGCAATCACGTCGTTAGCATCTGCGTACAACCGTAGCATCTCTTTGAGCGAAGTTCCTTGTGCGTCGTTGATCGAAAGGTAGTTCAGTGACAAGTGACTGACAAACTTCCAGATCATTTCGCCCGGCGCATGTGCCAAAGAAGGACGGGGGCGAGTAGGACCCGCAATGCATCGAATGGAGTTCACGGGAGCCCCTGACTCCAGCGTAAAATCTGTCGAGCCTTGACCCACGGGCATTTGCAGCGGGAGATCCCGGTTCGTGCACGACGCCTCAATGGAAAGAATGTCCAAGTCTCCGGAAAAGGGTGCGTTCTTCCTGTCGACCAAGGAGATGTAAGCGTCGCTGCCGAGATAACTGGTTCGTGTGCCGAGTCGCTTCTGCTTGCTTGAGATCACGCGAGGCGTACGCCGTACTGCGTAGTAGGGTCGGTCATCGCTACTTGTGTGATCGGTCATGGAATAGAACGGGTGGAACTCGCGTTCTTGTCCGTCACTGTTGATTCCCAGGACACGTCTAATGCGAAATATCTCTAAATCGAGCGGCCGAATCCGGTCTGGAATGACAAGGTGCTCGGAGCGCCGACGATCGACTTTGATCGGGTCCGTCCGTTTGGGGAACAGGTTAATTGCTGGCGTGCAGTGTAGCGCGGCAGTCTCGGCATTTATGGAGTTCGACAGGCCATGGGTTGCCTCGTTGAACAAGACGATTACGTCGATTTCTCTATCGTCACAACTCCGTATTGCGGGGCCAATGCCGCAGAGTTCGACAAACAGAAACCGCTCGCGAAACAAGAAGTACTCAGTCAACAGTCGGTAGCCCTGAAAGGACGCGTGCTCATACGGAATCAGCGCTTGCTCCGGCTCGAAACCCATGGGCTGAACATGATCGGCATCAATCACTGAATGCCATGCTTGGCCTTCCGTTGGCCGTACAAGAACTGCGATCGAATGAGCCATCAGTTGCTCGTACAGCACGATTGGCAAGTCTTCGCGGCCTCTCAGGTAAATTGGTAGTCGGTCGATGGAAAGCGCGGCGAATTCATGTCCAGGTGCGACGCGCAACCGAATTCGGAGGCCCGCTGCCGCGTGCCGAACCTGATCAGGCAATTCCAGTGTGACGACGTCGCGGCTGAAGTACTCCATATCAACGACCTCCAGCGGCCACAGTCGCAGGTCGTGCGCGGTTCTGAACTCACAGGCAGTCTGTTCTCCCTTGATAAGTTTGGCTCGAAGTGCCGTGTTTCGAGGGATCGGAAAACCCTCGGCCAAGTCTCCTTCCATA
>JASLPZ010000040.1:0-28786 GCA_030744725.1 Pirellulaceae bacterium | reverse complement strand
GTTTCAGTTTGCGTTGCGTGTGGTGCACTTGTCGGATACGTACTGGGCCGAAGGGAATCCGAATGAGATGACCACCCAACCCACCACCGCGAAACGCTGGCGGCCAAATACCTTTGGTTCTTCGGCTACGTCGCCAAACTGCCGTACGAACGTGATGTTCCGTAGGTCATCGACTTGATTCAAGCCGCGTCCCGTTGGAGAATCAGGCGTGCCCGACGCTGCTTGCCTTCGTTGAGGGCGGTGTCGAGTGCTCAATCCTTTGGAGGAGTTGACCATGGGGGGACTGAACCGATTTGTCGAGACCATCCAGGTCGCCATGGCTAGGACGGACGCACGGCAGAAGTGCGAGTCCATCGAGCTTCAGCGTCAGCTCGAAGACACCAAGACGGACATGACGCCCATGGTCGACGTCACGTTCCTGCTTTTGATATTTTTCATGGTCACCGCGGCGTTTGTGTTGCAACAGTCGATCGAGGTTCCGACGCCCAACGAGGAGCAGCACGTCGAAACCGTCTTTGACGAAGACGAGGATCGCGTCACCGTTCAAGTGGACGAATTCAATTCGTTCCACGTCATCACGAAGGACTGGGAAGAGGAAGCGCCCAGCGTACAGGATTTGCACCGTTATTTGCGCGATGCTCGTGACGGCGACAGCTCAGGAAAGATTCCGACGACGTTGCTGGTCGAAGCCAACGGTGAGGCTTTGCACGAGAAGGTCGTGGCGGCCCTAGACCTCGGCAGCGTGAATGGGTTCGAGGAGATTCTGTTAGCCACCATCGAAGATGAATAGAAGACGCCAGCCGAGGGCATGCGATCTTGCGAAGGAGTTTTCGCGGGCGCTGAGTGGAAAGAGATGCCGACAAATAACACCCCGAAACGCTGATGGCCAAGGTTCTCGCTCAGGACGTTGTTGGTCGTCTGCCTGTTGGTCGGCGCTGTGGCTATCCCAGTCGGCTATCAGAAGCGGAAAGCCGATGAGATTGCAAGGCTGGAGCAGGAACTCGCTCAGCGGTGTAACGAACTGCAGCTCTGTCTTGCCCTACACTCGGGCGGACGCAGCCTGCCGGGCGGCCCGCCACCAACAATCGCCACGCCACCACCAGGGGCCGAAACTCGTTGCTCTTATCCTTTACGACGAGTAAACTTACTGCGATCCCACCGCACCCGCAGACGAGATGCCCAGATGTCGTGTATTCCCCGCCGTCGATTCTTGTATTTGGCTTCAGGCAGTGCCAGCCTGGCCGTCACCTCGCCCCTGCTGGTCTCGAAGTTTCACCAGAACAACGGTCTAGATGACTTTCGAACCGGTGCGTTGTGCCGCGTGAAACGGAAGTCTTGGGCCCTTGGTTCGACAGTGACGATGACGGCACTACACCAAGATACCGCCATCGCCTCAGCCGCCTTGGAGGCTGCGTTTTCCGAACTGGAAACGGTCGAACAGGTGATGAGCATCTACCGGCCCGAGAGTCAGTTATGCCGTTTGAATCGAGATGGCCGGTGCGACGATCCGCATCCCTATTTGATCGAAGTCTTGGAAGCGGCAGCGGCGATGTCACAACGGACGCAGGGAGCATTTGACGTCACCGTTGAGCCGTTGTGGCAATCCTATTGGCAAGCACATTCCCGCGGGGCGCAACCAACGGCTGCCGAAATCGCCTCAGCGTGCCGGCGGGTCGACTGGCGACATGTGGAAGTTACCGAAAGGCGAATCCAGTTGCTGCGATCCGGCACGGCGGTCACTTTGAACGGAATCGCGCAAGGCTACGCCGCCGATCGCGCGACTGAGGCCTTGCGGCGACATGGTGTCGATCAAGCGTTAATCGACACCGGCGAGTTTGGCGCGTTGGGCCAAGGCTCGGATGGCGATGGCTGGAATGTCGGCATCCAACATCCTAGACACGCCGACGCCTTTGTCGCCATCGCTAATTTAGCCGGACGTTGCCTGGCAACCTCGGGCGACTATGCCACCAGCTTTGACAAGTCGTTCACGACGCACCACCTGTTCGATCCACACTCGGGTCGGTCGGCATCCGAATTGGCCAGTGTATCGATCGTCGCCGAATCGGGGCTCGCCGCAGACGCGCTATCAACGGCGACATTTGTGATGGGATTCGACGCCGGGCGACAGCTCGTCACCGAGACTCCCGGAGTTGATGCCCTGTTTGTGACAAAAAACGGTCAGACGTGGACAAGCCCCGGGTTTCCTATTCATAAGAAGGTCTAACAGCTTGATACCACGCGCACCCACATTTGCGGTCGTCTTCTGCATCGCTGGCTTGATGTCATCAGGCTGGTGTGCTGCGGCGGACATCGTTGAGTTCCTCAGCGGTGCCAAGGCGGAAGGAACGGTCAAGGCGATTCGGAAGGCGGACAAGGAATTCGACATTGAGATCAAGATTGGCACTCGGACCTTGGTGCGGACGTATTCCTTCGACAAGGTTCATGCCGTGACCATGAAAGGCAAGCGGTTCGTCTTGACCCCATTTTCTGACGAGCCGAATGTCTCGGGCGCATCGGGCATCCGCACTCGTTCTCAGGTTCTTCAGCTGATCGACAAGGTCGGACGTACGCCACCTGATTGGTTTGCAGCAACACCGCTGACTTATCCCAAATCACTCGATCTGTCCTGGCCGCTGAAGCCGCCCAGCAAAGGTTGGAACAATCAGAAGAACATCGGTCAATACATGTGGGATGTGATCAATCCAAATCCCGGCCGTTGGCGTTCGGGTGTGCGGTTGGTTCACCACGAGATGACGCTTCACGAGAAGGACCCCGTGTTGTTGCAGCGTGACATGAAGACGCTCGGCACGATGTACTTTCAGTTGTTTCAGGATTATCCGCGTGCGGCGTTTTGGTTTCACCAAGCCAAAATTGGCAAAGGCGAAATGAACAGTGTCCTCTTGGGCGAATGTTATTGGCGAATGGGGAATAGGAAGATGGGGCTGGACATGTTGGCTTCAAATCGTTTGCCGCTGCAGGCCGTCAAACTGTACGGTGACATGGGAGAAACAGACAAGGCGCAACGGTTGGCCGAAGCGTTTGCCAAGATTGGCAAGCCGCACGAGGCGTATCTACTGGCCGGTGATGCGTGTCGCGCCGCGGGACGGCTCTCCCGGGCGATTGACTACTATCAGAAAGTTCTCGACGTGAAGGACGCTCAAAACAAGGATCACAGCATCCGCTACCAGGGTCGCGCCAGAGACAGCATTGAGGCGATCAAGCTGTTCGACCAAGCCAACGTCGCACGAGTTGCCGATGGCACTTACAGAGCCTCGAGCATGGCGTACGTCGGGAGTTTAGAGGTTGAAGTTCGCGTGGCCAACGGGCAGATGACCGCCGTCAAGGTGATCAAACATCGCGAAAAACAGTTTTATGCGGCGCTCACCGACACGCCTCGCCAAGTTCTGGAGAAGCAGTCTGTGCAAGGAATCGACGCGACGAGCCGCGCCACAATTACGTCACAGGCGATTGTGAACGCGACTGCCAAAGCGTTGGCCAAGGGCTCGCCATGACGTCCGCAGGTGGTGGACCGTCAGTGCGACGACGCGTCATGGGCGTTGTCCTGATGCTGCTGGGTGTGGTCTGCTTCGTCGTTGCGCGGCGTCAAGCCGTTGCGGCAAATTGGCAGTTGGACTGGCTCGCTGCATCTGCCGCGCAGAGCAGTTCATGGTTGATTGGCATGGTCGCAGCGATGACGTTGCTGGTCATCGGCGGACTGCTGGTCGTGACCGGTTTGTTTTCCACGGTGAGCACTGCCGACGCGATGCGTCTGGATTGGTACGTTCCATTCTTGCGCAAGAAGAAGGCCAAGGAAACGCTGACACCGACTGCACCGGTCGTCCGATTGGCCCGTCGCGTGCTACCGGCTGCGTGGTTTGCGAATCGCGTTACCGGCAATCCAGGCCACATTCGTCTACTACTCAAGTGGTTCGGACATTCGGTGCTGTCTTCGCCGCTCCGCCGCGTCGTTCAGGTGACTTGCCTGATCCTGTTCTTGGTGCTGTTCTTCTATGTCTGTTGGCCATATAGCGCGCGACCCGCGGCCGAAGGCGTGCGTTCTGTTGGTTGGAAGTTCGCCGAGTTTGATCAAGAGGATGGTGAGTTTCGCTTTTCGCATACGCGGGACGTCGAGATTCCTGTCCAACCTGGCGGGCACGTGTATGTTATTAGCGACGTTGGACAGACGTCCATCGCGGATGCGGCTGTCTTCTCACTGGCTCGGGCCGAACCACGTCGCGCCGCTTTGGTACCTGTGGACGCCCTGACCGCCGTCGAGTTTGATGCGTTTCTGATTGGCAACGGTCAGTGGGCTCTGTGCGACCAAGACCCCACTCGCTGGCCGTCTCACTATGCGGATGACCTGGCGATCAAAGAACGCTTGCCGGCCGAACTTTTCTTGATGATCGACCCGCTGGTAAGTTTGTCGACGGCGCTCGCCGCGCGCAGCTGGGTTTGGTCGCTAAGCGGCGCAGCCGCGATCTTGATTGTCTGCGTGCTGATTCCACGCGGCTTTTGTGGATACCTTTGCCCGCTGGGAACCGTAATCGACCTGTTTGATTGGGCTGTGGCCAGTCGGGTGAAACGTCTCCGCGTGCCCGACGACGGTTGGTGGGTGCACCTAAAATACTACCTGTTGGCCGGCACGTTGGTCTCCGCCCTGTTTGGCGTGTTGGTGTCCGGCTTTGTGGCGGCGATTCCCGTGTTCACGCGGGCCGCACTCTTTTTAGCTGAGCCCCTGCAGAGCGGCGCAATGCGAGGTTGGCACTTAGTCCCTGCGATCAACACCGGGCAGGTCTTTTCCGTCGTTCTGTTCGCCTTGATTCTTGGATTGGGTTTCTTGCGTCCCAGGTTCTGGTGCAAATATGTGTGCCCCAGCGGCGCGGTATTTTCGCTCGGCAACCTGTTTCGCGTGACCGAAAGGAAAGTCGAATCGACTTGCATCAACTGCAATAAGTGCATCGAGATCTGTCCATTCGACGCCATCAAACCAGACTTCACCACGCGCGTTACCGATTGTACGTTTTGCCAGACTTGCGGCGGCGTCTGTCCAACGCATGCCATCAAATTCGTTGAACGCTGGAACCTGGTCGAGTTGAAGGTTGCAAATGACCTGCCGGCGGGCGAGACATCGTTGGGGCGGCGTGGTTTCCTGTCTCTGGCCGCTGGTGCCGCCGCCGCTGTAGCCGGTGGTGGCGCAATCGCCGCGGCCACCAAGGCAACGGGCGCGCGGCTATCCGAGTCAGACGCCATCGTTCCCGTTCGCCCGCCAGGTAGTGTTCCTGAACAGGACTTTCTGCAGCTGTGCATCCGCTGCGGCGAATGCTTCAAAGCCTGCCCGAACAACGTGCTGCATCCGGAAGGATTTCAGCAGGGATTTGAAGGGCTCTGGACACCGCTGGTGAATGCCGATTGGGCGGGCTGTGCGCCAAGCTGTAATGCTTGCGGGCAGGTCTGCCCCACCGGGGCGATTCGCCCGTTGCCCATGGAAGAAAAACGGGTCGCGCGAATGGGCCTGGCGATTGTCAACCAGCAGACGTGTTTGCCGTTGGCCAATCGCGAAGCTTGTCAATTGTGTGTGGATGAATGCGAAAAGGCTGGCTACGGTGCGATCGAGTTCACTCGGGTTCACACGCAGCTCGACGACGACGGCCTCCCGATCGAAGCGTCTGGCTTCTTGGCACCAGTCGTCTTGCCAGACAAGTGCGTCGGTTGCGGCTTGTGCCAAATGCGTTGCCACTTGGACAACGGCAAGAATAAGCATCTCCTGGATGGATCTGCGATCGTCGTCGAGGCTGGAACCGGCAGGGAAGATCGGCTGCAAAGGGGATCCTATTTGAAGTTGCGTAAGATCGAGAAGAGACGACAAGACGAGCAGCACCGTAGCGACTCGGCGAGCGGTTCCTATTTCGTGCCGGAACTTGGAAGTGAATCCAAAGCGGAAACGCAGTCGGCCCCAATCGATTCAGAGAATCCGTTTGGGCTTCCGTAGAGCAAGAGTGGCCGTCACACCTGATTCGTTTCACCGGCCGCTGTGTCGCTTCTCCGTCATAATCGTTGTTCGCTCCGCGAACATTAGTTTAGGTTCGCGGAGCAATACCAACGCTTTGACCCATTCTGAGCTCGAACTGCGCTGAGCTTGATCCGGCCTACTTGATTGAAACTCGATTAATTCACAGCCTCTCCGCGAACCAGGGCAATGTGCTGAACTACACTTTCGGCAACAGCGACAACACGGACTGGCTTGGTCGCGGGATCACGTGTGCGGCGATCAGAGTTCCCAGTCCGTCGACTTTGCACCTGGCTGCTTCGATGGCTGCGTTGACCGCGGCGACATCCCCCTTGATGACGACTGTGACATAACCGCCACCAAGTTTCTCCTTGCCCACGACTTCGACGCTGGCTGCCTTGCAGGCTGTGTCGATCGCTTCAAACACCGCGGTGAACCCCTGGGTCTCAATAAAGCCGAGGGCGAAGGATGTGGTTTGTGTCACGGTTGATTGCTCCAAACTGTTTTTCTGGTTCTTGGTGGCTGCCGTTGGAAAGTGAACGACGTCTTGTTGGATGAGCGGGTTGTTTTCTGAGGGACTCTCGATCGCTTTCCAGGCTCCAGAATCGGGCCGGTTGATCACATCCTTGACCGGTTGGCCGCCCATGCCGGCAGCGATGCGATATCCCGTGTCGAGCGCTGTGTTGAGCTGGTCTGGGGAACCGGAAAGTTTGATGATGATCCCCAAGAAGTCGTTAATCTCGGCCTGGATGACGCGAATGTCTGCGGATTTCTCCATCGCGTCCAGCGCGACCATGGCAGGCGTGTAGCCCGTCGTTTCCAGCATTCCCAGCGCGTCGTTCACGATTGCATCCGCATCGAGTGGCAAGACAGCCGGCGCGTTCCCGTTTCGCGATCCGTGTCCTAAACTATAGGTCACTAGGATTGGCAGCTGTACCCTTGTGCCACATCCAGTTTCGGTTTTGGGGTCGAAGAAGAATGTTCGCCTGGCGAGATAGTCGTTGATCGCTCGCGATCGATTCGTTTGGTTCTCGGAGCGAACCACGACAATCAAGTTCGACAACCCTACTTCTTAGTCTTGACAGAGCACTAGGCGATTTGCGATAGCACGTAGGGGCCTTTGGGGATTACGGCGACGGTTGCGGTTTGGCCATACTCGTCAATCGACTTGGCCAGCGCTGCTTCGACCGAGGGTGCGGATTCGACGAAGAGTCTGTTGATTGTCTCTGGTGCCAGGCCATCGCTGACGATCTTGACTTTCGCTTTGCGACAGACCTTGGCCAACTCTTCAAGTTGCCACTGGTCCATGACAAAATAGTCTTTGCCCAAGATGCGTTCCATGAACACTTCCAGAGAGGGATTGTCCAGGAACAGGCTCTGGAACTCCGGACTGCCGATGCCTTCGCTCAGGCTGGCGGCCAGGATGATCGTGCCGCCTTGTTTGACGATGGGGAGCGCGCCCGTCAGGCCTTTGACTGCCTGGTAGAAGGTCGTGTCCAAGGGATATCCCGCACAGCTGGTGACGACAATATCGACGGCTTGGGGAATCGTGTCGGTGACGACGCTGCGGACGAATTCAACTCCCTTGAGGAACGCTGCTTCCATGTCGCCGGCAACGAATGCGAGTGGCCGACGTTGGGCGTCGATGACCACGTTGGCGATAAAATCACAGCCGGCCTTCTTAGCGATCCAACTGTTCTCTTCGTGGACAGGATTGTCTTGCAGGATCCCACAATCCGCGTTGGGACTCTCCAGAAAATCCGGACCATGCCAAACTTTGACGGTCTCCAGTGCTGCAATGCCGGGGCAAATCAGCTTGCGGCCACCTGAAAAACCTGCCATCAGGTGAGGTTCAATCAGGCCCACCGTGATTTTCAGATCAGCTTCGATGTAGCGTGAATCGATCCAGATCGGAACGCCGCGCGGGCTATCACCAAGGTGCGTGTGTTCTTCGAGAATTTGGCCATGGTGGTTTTCGATCCGATAGCTCTCGGCAATCTCTCGACCGACAATTTCAACCAGCTCTTCGCCTTCGTTGGGACGGTGCAGGCCGGTGGCAATCAAAATCAAGATGTCTTGCCGCGCGATTCCACTGGCCTCGAGCGTTTCGAGCATTGGCCGCAAAATCAGCTCGTTGGGAACCGGCCGCGTGATGTCGCAGATTACGATGCAGGCATCACTGCGACGATGGGCGATCTCCTCCAGAGGCGGTGTCTCGATGGGCGCGGCATAGGCCCGGCGAATGACGGCGTCCGGGTCGTCCAGTGGCGGCGCGTCCTTGTAGGCTAACGTGCGGACCGGCCTGTCGTCCGGCAATTCAACGTCCAACCCTGTTCGGCCATACTCGAGACGCACGCGCATACAGGAATTCCCAAAAACAAGCGAGGGAAAGAGAAAGTGAAGGTCAGCAGCTTGTTGAACGCGTCCAGACTTGTTGAACGCGTCCAGAGAGGTTCTCCGGGCGATTCTACGTCTTGGCGATGTCCTCGGCCGCGGCCTCGCCCTCACCCTCGCCCTCTTCCTCTTCCGTCTTGGCCTTCTTCTTCTTCTTTAGCGCGAGCTTCTGCACGCGGACCTTGGGCAGGCCATGAACCGAATCCCCATCTAACCAGCGGTCGGCGGCTTTCAGTTTCTCGATTCGCTCGGCACGCGTCAGCACATTACGGGTACGCATCATTCCCGTACGAACTTTCAAGCTCTTGTCGATTGTCATCTCTGATTATCCGGCATTTTGAATTTCGCAGAATCACACACTATAAGGGCGGTTTTGGCTGCTTGCAACCTCTGTCGGCGACACAGCTTTGCCTCCAGTGGGGGGCCGTAACGTTTTTGAGGACACGGAGGTTGGTCATTGCGAGTTGGTTTGCCCCATGATATGATCTTGTTATTGAGATACAGTCTCATTCCTGAGTTCCCCCGAAAACTGCCGTGTCCAACGTCATTCCACTGCATTTTCTGTCTCGAGGCGAAGTTGCCGAGATTGACCAACTGGTTGGCCGGGTGGACGAGGTCCATCGTTTGGAAGAGCTCGGATTGCGAAGCGGGGTGGTCGTTGAGATGCTTCAGCCTGGCACGCCCTGTATCGTCGGCCTTGCCGGGCACCGTCTTTGTTTTCGCCAAAATGATGCCGTAGGAATCCTGGTGCGAGCGGGAGCAACGCGTTGAGCACGTTGGCGGAGGTGTCGGTCGGTCAGCGTGGCCAGGTGACGGGCATTCTGGGAACAGACGAGATCAGTCTGCGTCTCTTGGAGATGGGGCTCACGCCGGGTGCTGAGTTCTCTTTGCTGGGCGTTGCCCCGCTAGGCGACCCGATGGAAATCGAAATTCGCGGGTACCGATTGAGCTTGCGGAAAAGCGAGGCTGCCCGCGTTTCGGTTTCGACCCAAGAATGATCCGTCCAGTCCCGCTATGAGTTCTGTTGCATGTCAGCTCTCCAAGATGCGTCAAGAATCACAGTCGCGCTGATTGGCAACCCCAACACCGGGAAATCCACGCTGTTCAGCGCACTCTGCGGTGTGCGTCAGCGGATTGGAAATTTCCCTGGAGTAACCGTCGAGAAGAAGGTCGGTCAAACCAGCTTTCACGGTCAGTCGTTCTCGATCGTCGACTTGCCTGGTTCTTACAGCTTGGCGCCAAGGTCGCCGGATGAGATGGTGGCAGTGGACGTGTTGCTTGGCAGGCAGGACGATGTCGATCCTCCCGACGTCATCTTGTGCATTGTTGATGCGAGCAACCTGGAACGAAATCTCTACTTGGTCAGTCAGGTGCTTGAATTGGGGCGTCCTACCGTGTTGGCCCTCAACATGGTGGATGTCGCTGACGAAAAAGGAGTGAGCGTCGACGCTGTCGTGCTGGCCGAGCGGTTGGGGATCGCGGTTGTTAGAGTTCAAGCCAACAAACGGCTCGGCCTGAACGAGCTCAAGCAGGCGTTGGGGGCAGCGGTCGATGCGCAACCACCGCGGCATCCCAGTCCGTTCCCCGCAGCATTTCAGCAGGAGGTCGAGCTGCTGCTCCGCACAGACACGCTTCCTCACTATTTGGCCGAACGCCTGCTGTTGGACACGACTGGCTATCTTGCTTCGACAAAAATCCCAGGAGTTGGGGAAGATACGCACGCCGCTGTCAACGAGGCTCGTCAACGGCTGAACAAAGCCGACATACCGATTCCTGCGATCGAGGCGATGTGCCGTTATCGGTGGGTCGGTAATGTCACCAAAGGGATCTGCGAACGGACACAGACACGCAAACGCGGCGTGACCGATCGCATCGACCGAGTGCTCACGCACCGCTGGTTGGGTACCCTGTTCTTCGCACTGGTCATGGTGCTGATGTTCCAATCGGTGTTTTATGTGGCCGATCCCGCTTCGGCACTGATTGACCGAATAAACGACTTCGCCAGTGATTTGGTTGTGCGCACAATGGTCCCTGGGGCGTTGCGTTCCTTGCTGATCAGCGGCGTGATCGAAGGAGTCGGCGGCGTACTGGTATTTCTGCCGCAGATCTTTGTACTATTTCTGTTCATCGCGATCTTAGAAGACTGCGGCTACATGGCTCGGGCCGCATACCTGATGGACCGTCTGATGAGCCGCGTAGGGCTCAGTGGCAAGTCATTTATCCCGTTACTTTCTTCGTTTGCCTGCGCAATCCCTGGGATCATGGCAGCGCGGGTGATCGAGAATCCAAAGGACCGGCTGGTCACGATATTGATCGCGCCGTTGATGAGCTGCAGCGCGCGGCTGCCTGTGTACACGCTCCTGATTAGCGCGTTTATTCCAGACCAGCGGTATCTGGGCAATGTGATCGGTCTAAAAGGAGTGACCATGTTCTGCATGTATGCGATTGGGATTGTCGCGGCGATGCTGGTTGCGCTGGTTCTGCGCCGCACGCTTGTGAAGGGGGCCGCCCCACCTTTCGTGATGGAGTTGCCAAGTTATAAGTTGCCGGGATTGGACATTGTGTTGTATCGAATGCTCGACCGCGGTTGGTCATTCGTGCGGCGCGCCGGCACGTTGATCTTCGCCATCACGATCGTTGTGTGGGCCGCCGGGTACTACCCACACAATCCGGCGAATATTGACGTCGAGCTTTTCGAAATGCAGGCCCAGTTGCAGACTAGTATTGGCCTGTTGGACGGCGAAATGTCCAGCGAGGCCGCGCCGCGCCGCGAGCGTCTGCAGGTCGAGCTGGCTGAGGTTGAAGGTCGGATTGCTGGCCAATACCTGCGGTACAGTGTGCTCGGCCGTCTCGGGCAGTTTGTCGAGCCAGTGGTAAAGCCGTTGGGTTGGGATTGGCGAATCGGTTGTGCCGCCATCGCATCGCTGCCGGCGCGCGAGGTCGTGATTGCGACGCTCGGCGTGATTTACAACCTGGGCGAGGAGGAGAGTGAATCGTCGGAGACTCTGGCGCAGACCTTAAGGAAGGCGACATGGGAGGAAAGTGGGCGACTCGTTTTCAACACACCGGTGGCACTGTCGATCATGGTGTTCTTTGCGTTGTGCGCGCAATGCGCTCCCACGCTAGTCGTAATACGCCGCGAGACCAATAGTTGGCGCTGGCCCACATTCACATTTGTTTACATGACGGTTTTAGCGTATCTTGGGGCCTTGACCACGTACCAAATCGGGATGTTGTTTGTGGCAGCTTGACGGGATCCGTTGGCACACAGTCCATTGGCAAGGGGCCCATCAAAGTGCGGCCTCAATAACGAGGGAAATCGTGCAGAATCTCTGGCAAGATGGCGCGGCGCTTGTGGTGGTTGTTGGTGCGGCAATCTACCTTGCCCAACGTGCGTGGTGCATGCGATCTTCCTCTCGTGGATCAGGCTGTACCAGCGGGTGTGCGGGCTGTTCGCCTGCGGGCGATCTGTCGAGTGCGTCGAATGCCAAGGGAGCGATTTCCGAGATCATCCCAATCCAACGGCTGCGGAAGAAGGTGCGTACCGCCGACGAGGTTGGGGCCGAGCAAGTCGAGGTGAGAGAGTTGCTCGGATGATGCATCCGACCTTGATGGCGTAAGAACGCTGCGCAGGGCAGGTGCCATCGGTCGAGTCAAGGACGCCGTACAACATGCTGAGCACGCCGTGCGCCTATCAAGATTCCGGTTCGCTGACCGTCGCGGTGGCAGTGCAGGTAGCCGTGAATCCGAGGTCCGTTTCGATTTTGATTTTTTGGACCATTTTGCCTGTGGTTCCGTCGCCAACGAATTTCACGGGAATGAAGTGAAGTGATTTCTTTTCGACTGGTGTCTCACCGAATTCAAATCGTGAGTCCTCGCACTGAATGGCTGTGATTGAAAATGGCTTCTTGGCTCGCACGACCAGTTGTTTGGTCGCCAAGCCGTCAGGTTCCAGGTTTCCAATGAACAACGTTGCGGGACTTACGGTTAACGGAGACACGACGCGACCCTGCGTAAACAAGCGAATCCGTTGTGAGACGCGATCGTTCGAGACGACCGTCAACCGATCTTGGAAAAAGCCTGGTTCCGCATCGTCCTTTAGCCGCACAGTCATCTGATAGGTGACTTTTCCGCCCCGTCGCGTGGGTTCGGAAAGTTCGACCTGGAATGACCTGTTAGGGCTGGTCACGTCCACAATCTGCCAGTCACTTCGTCCGACGTGGCTGATTTCCACCGTCCGTTCGGACGCGGTTGCCTGGTCGACTTCGCCAAAATTGAGTTCGCCTGGAGTGAACGTCACGTCGTCACGAATGAACCCCGAGACGTTCAGCTGAACTTCCGCGTAATACGGCTTGTCGAAAATAACGGTGATGGTGGCGCTCTTTTCACCCAGAAAAGCCCTGGTGTTGTAGGTCGCCAGGATTTCGGTCGTCTCATGCGTCTTCAAATGGCGCTTCGCAATCGTGGGGGTCGTGCAGCCACAACTGCTCTGTATCGACGCGATGTGCGCGTCTTCTTTGTAGATGTTCTTGATTACAAAAGAGTGTTGCGCTTTGGCACCATGCGGCACGGATCCGAATTTGTGCTCGGTGGTCGCGAACATCTTGACTGCCCAATCCTGCCCGTCGGCAAGAGAAGCCGTTGCCAACGGAAGCAGCAATGCCAGAAGTACTTTCCGAATCACCAGACACCATCCTTGTGAACTTAGAGCTTTGTTGGAAACGGATTGTCTGAACTCGAGGAACCTCCGTTTTAGAAGTTGCCTCAATCCTTTCGCCGGCAATCTCCCTTGGCCACCCCGAATCTAACGTGTGCCGATTTGCTGTGTCAACGAAATCTGCAGACCACGTCGGTGATCTCCATTCGGCTTGATTCGGCAATATAGGGCGGAAATGATAGAATCTCTGGTATTACCGGCACGGTTGCCCGAGTTTACCTATTTTAAAATGTACTGGCTTCTGGCAGGAATCTGATTCACGCAAGATCCGTCAGAAGCTACGATGACACCGAGAAAAGTCTGCCGGGAAAGCCGCATTTTGGTGCACAAGTCGGCAGTTTCGGGCGAAAGCAGCAGTCGCTCGGCAGATCCAAGTTGCATTCCAGGCATGCCCAATGACGGATGCCCTCACCGTAAGACGAAGGATGTCGCGCATGAATAGGCCAAAAGTCGTCCGGTCAATCTGGTTCGTTGCTGCCGTCTGGTCGATTCTGCCAGCGATCTTAGCGGTGGGGTGCTCAAGAGAATCTCCTCCACCGCCAGCTACACAGGATGCAGTTGTCGGGGCTGCCGCTGAAGAGATCGTGGATGAAATGGCCAACATTGCAGAGGAGGCCGCCACAGAGGAGGCCGCACTGGCACCTGTCGGGTCGCCTCAGCCAGATGACGCGGCACGCAAGTCGGAATTCCCAACAGCTCCCAAAGCTAGCGAAGGTGACGATCAGATCGCCCCTGCAGTCGAGCCGACTGCCGCTCAAGATGCTGGAGCCGGCGCACGCGAAGAGCCGTCTGACGAACGAACCGCCGAGCCGAGCGAGGCACGAGCGGACAAACAGGCTGGTGACGCTGATGCGGAAGCGCCAGGCGTCGGTGACGAGAATGGCCTTCAAGGAGTTCGCGATCCGTTCCCTCGCAAGATCGCGATCCCCGATTTTCCGGAGGATATGCAGTGGCTGAATACCGGCGGACCGCTCAGGAAACAGGATTTGAAGGGCAAATTCGTGATCCTCGATTTTTGGACGTACTGCTGCATCAACTGTTTGCACATTCTGCCGGAACTAAAAAAACTCGAAAAAGCCTATCCCGATCAATTGGTCGTGATCGGCGTGCATTCGGCCAAGTTCGAGACGGAAAAAGGGACCAAGAACATCGAAGAAGCAATTCTGCGGTACGAGATTGAGCATCCGGTGGTCAACGACCACGAACACCAAATCTGGAATATGTATGGTGTTCAGAGCTGGCCGACGGTGATGATGATCGATCCAGAAGGAAATGCCGTCTGGTACACGGGAGGTGAGATTCAATTTGAAGATATCGACGTGTTGCTCAAGTCGGCATTGCCGTATTACCGCCAGAAGGGTTTGCTCGACGAAACGCCGATCCGTTTCGACTTGCTGGCTGACCGGCAGGAACCAACTCCGTTGCGTTTCCCCGGCAAGATCCTTGCCGATCCGCCTGGAAATCGGTTGTTTATCACCGACAGCAACCACAATCGGATCGTGGTGACGACGCTCGACGGCACGCTGGTGACGATTATTGGGTCAGGAGCCCTGGGTCAGACCGACGGCGATTTTTCCACAGCCACGTTTGATCATCCACAGGGGGTCGCGCTGCATAACGAACTGCTGTACGTGGCGGACACCGAAAATCACATGATTCGGAAGGTTGACCTGAAACAGAAACAGGTCACGACCATCGCCGGACGGGGGTTTCAAGGGAGAAATGCCTGGCCAGGCCTTGATCGCAATGCCACGCTGGACACCTTACCCGAGCGATACATTGCCAAACCAAAGGAGTTCGCGTTAAACAGTCCGTGGGCCTTATGGGTGCACGGCGATGACTTGTACATTGCCATGGCGGGTCCACACCAGATCTGGAAAATGACGCTGGATGAGTCGGAAATCGGGCCCTATGCAGGCAACGGACGGGAGGACATTGTTGATGGCCCGTTGTTGCCGCGGCAGCCATTCCAACAGGGGTATTCGTCATTTGCCCAGCCCAGCGGTCTCACGTCAGACGGAAAACAGCTGTTCGTGGCCGATAGCGAAGGGAGTTCGATTCGAGCAGTTCCTTTTTCGTCCGACGAGGCGGTTTCGACGATCGTCGGGTCCGCAGACCTGCCTCATTCACGGTTGTTTACGTTTGGCGACCAAGACGGGAAGCGTGAAGATGTCTTGCTGCAGCACGCGCTTGGCGTGGAATACTTCGGCGGCCGGATTTTCGTGGCCGACACCTACAACAACAAGATCAAGGTCGTCGACGCCAAGACGGGTGAAACGACCACGATCGGCGGGACTGGCGAGCCTGGCGCGAGCGACTCGCCGGCTCAGTTTGATGAGCCGGCTGGGATCGCGTATGCAGGCGGTGTGCTGTACGTGGCTGATACAAATAACCACCTGATTCGGACGATCGACGTGGCCACCGGAAAGGTCGCGACGTTGTCGATCGAAGGACTCGAACCGCCTCAGATTTCCAAGCCCACGCCTACGCCGGACTTTACGAAATCGCCCCAGGTGAAAATCGACTCGGCGGCGGTGAAGTCAGACGATGGACGGGTCAACATGTCGATCGCCCTGGCATTCCCCGATGGTTGGAAGCTCAACAAGTTGGCTCCGCTGAATTACTGGCTTTCGGACGTCCAGGAGGGGGGGCCGGTTGCGGCAGATGCCGGCGGACAAGGTGCGATCGACGTTGACGGTGCGAACCTCAAGCTGAGCTTCCCTGTCACTGGTGAGGGAAAGGACACCGTGCAGGTGTCGCTTGTTTATTACTATTGTCAGGAAGGGGGCGAAGGGGTCTGCAAAATGGGGACGGTCGTCTGGAATGTGCCGTTGGAAGTCGCCGCCGATGGAAAGCGGGATTCTGTGTTGCTTCCCTTTGAGGTTGGGCTCAATGGGCCGTAATGGTTCTGCTAACCGGCGGTACTATCAGCCTTCCGTCTGGCAAGTTGAGGGGGGGCGAACACCCGGTTTTCTCTGGTTCTCAAGCTCCGCTTGGGAACCCTTACCTTCGAAGCTCCGCTTCGCAGCGTAGGTTAAGATGGCCACGAATTCCGTTATTTGTCCGAAGCAGAGCTTCGGTGGAGTGCGTTCCCAAACTGGAGTTGGGGAACAAGGCTTGAGAGCGTCGTATCGGGGGTTTGACGAAAGCCAAGATTGCTCCTACAGTTAGTCGCCTTCCCTAGCCATTTTGGAGATGAAAGTCGGTTTGATGTCACCGCCTGTCACCGCCGGCGGGCTTCCAACACAACTTAGAGAACCCATTGACAGCAACCAAGAGCGAGGATAAATTTGGCTGTTTGCCCCTGAGGCAAAACGTCGGCAGGTAGCAGCGGTAAGGAATCGGGTTCTGGCCCCTGTCACAAGAGGTGACGAGGTTATGAGAACCTGGCTCCTGTCCGCTGGGACAGTCAGCCCACAAGGCTGGTCGATCTTTGACAATTTGGTTGTGAAGGTAAATGGCATCTTCGCGGAACGTTCAGTGTCGTAGGCGCAGGTCTACGGCGTCATGTTCGTTCTGCAATTTTGTTCTTAGTTTAGCGCTTTAGACGAATTGAGAGTTGTTACTTGGATTATTAAGTGCGATCACCCGAGGGACGAAAGTCGTTCGGAGATTCATCGCGAGAGCTTTGGATTTAAGTGGTCAAGCTACTAAGGGCGCATGGGGGATGTCTTGGCATTGGAAGGCGATGAAGGGCGTGGAAGTCTGCGAAAAGCTCGGAGGAGTTGACAAACGAGCGTTGATCCCGAGGTTCCCGAATTGTTCCTGCGCTGAATACATAGGCGTGTGGAGGCTAACCTGGTGAACTGAAACATCTCAGTAACCAGTGGAAAATAAAGAAAAATCGATTCCGTAAGTAGCGGCGAGCGAAAGCGGAACAGCCCAAACCGCGGGGGTTTTCCCCTGCGGGGTTGTAGGGTCTTTCACATGGGAGTTACAAAGCAGTCGATTAGCGGAAGCATCTGGAAAGTTGCACCACAGAGGGTGACGGTCCCGTACGCGAAAGTTGAACTGCCTCCCGAAGGATACCTGAGTAGGTCGGGTCACGTGGAACCCCGACTGAATCTACGGGGACCATCCCGTAAGGCTAAATACTCTCCAATGACCGATAGTGAACTCAGTAGCGTGAGTGAAAGATGGGAAGAACCCCTGCTAGGGGAGGATAGTGAACCTGAAACCATGCGCTTACAAGCGGTCGGAGCACTATGGCAAGCTTGCTTGCAATGTGTGACGGCGTGCCTTTTGCATAATGATCCGGCGAGTTACCGTTGGCGGCTTGGTTAAGTCTTTTCGGGACGTAGCCATAGGGAAACCAAGTGTTAATAGCGCGAAATTGTCGTCAGTGGTAGACGCGAAACCTGGTGATCTACCCATGAGCAGGTTGAAGCGCGGGTTATACTGCGTGGAGGACCGAACCCACTTGGGTTGAAAACCGAGGGGATGACTTGTGGGGAGGAGTGAAAGTCTAATCAAACCAGGAGATAGCTCGTTCTCTCCGAAATAGCTTTAGGGCTAGCCTCGTGCCACTATGCATTGGGGGTAGAGATACTGAATCGGATGGGGGCCCTTCCCGGGGTACCCCACTGAACCAAACTCCGAATACCAATGTAACTATCACGGGAGTCAGTCCACGTGGGATAAGCTGCGTGGTCAAGAGGGAAACAACCCAGACCGTCGGCTAAGGCCCCTAAATTGTGCTTAGTCACTAAGGAAGTGAGATTGCTGAGACAGCCAGGATGTTGGCTTAGAAGCAGCCACCATTTAAAAAGTGCGTAACAGCTTACTGGTCGAGCAGTCTTGCGCCGATAATGATCGGGAGTAAGTACGATGCCGAAGCCGCGGGTTCAGTGATCCTTCGGGTGATCTGAGCGGTAGGAGAGCGCTGTACGTCAGATACAAGCCGTACCGAAAGGAGCGGTGTCGGGGCGTACAGGTGATTATGCCGGAATGAGTAACGATAAAGCAGGTGAGAATCCTGCTCGCCGAAAGCCTAAGGTTTCCTGGGGAAGGTAATTCCGCCCAGGGTTAGCCGGTACCTTAGTCGAGGCCGAAAGGCGTAGACGATGGATAGCAGGTTAATATTCCTGCGCCACTTATGTGGACCGATGGAGGGACGGCGCGCGAAGGGTGAGCGGTACGAATAGAAATGTCCGTGGACCGTTGCAAGATGGAGGGATTGGCAAATCCACCCTCGGAATTCAAGCGACGGGACCGAGAGCGTTTAAGTTCTTGAAGTCATCCGCAGTGCGTCCAAGAAAAGCTTCTAAGGGTTGAAGCATAGGTGACCGTACTAAAACTGACACAGGTAGGTGAGACGAGAAGTCTAAGGCGCTCGGGAGAACGGTGGTTAAGGAACTCTGCAAAATGGCCCCGTAAGTTCGCGATAAGGGGTGCCCTTGGCGGTTCACGCTGCTGGGGGCCACAGTAAATCGGCTCCAACGACTGTTTATCAAAAACACAGGTCTCTGCTAACACGTAAGTGGATGTATAGAGACTGACGCCTGCCCGGTGCCGGTAGGTTAAGGAAGCGGGTTATCCCTTTCGGGGGAGAAGCTCTCGACCGAAGCCCCGGTAAACGGCGGCCGTAACTATGACGGTCCTAAGGTAGCGAAGTTCCTTGTCGGGTAAGTTCCGACCTGCATGAAAGGCGTAACGATTGGAGCACTGTCTCAACCACCGACCCGGTGAAATTGTAGTCGTGGTGAAGATGCCACGTACCCGCGGTTAGACGGAAAGACCCCGTGAACCTTTACTGCAGGCTGATATTGGGCTGAGGTATGTTTTGTGTAGGATAGGTGGGAGGCTTTGATGTGAGGGCGCCAGCCCTTGCGGAGCCAACCTTGAAATACCACCCTGGATATGCTTTAGTTCTAACGTTGATCCCGTGAATCCGGGCAACGGACAGTGTCAGTTGGGCAGTTTGACTGGGGCGGTCTCCTCCCAAAGAGTAACGGAGGAGTACAAAGGTACCCTCAGCCTGGTTGGCAATCAGGCGTAGAGCGCAAAGGTAGAAGGGTGCTTAACTGCGAGACTAATCAGTCGAGCAGATGCGAAAGCAGGTCTTAGTGATCCGGTAATTCCGAATGGAAGGGTTATCGCTCATCAGATAAAAGGTACTCCGGGGATAACAGGCTTATCGCCTCCGAGCGTCCATAGCGGCGAGGCGGTTTGGCACCTCGATGTCGGCTCATCACATCCTGGGGGTGAAGAAGCTCCCAAGGGTTCGGCTGTTCGCCGATGAAAGTGGTACGTGAGCTGGGTTCAGACCGTCGTGAGACAGGTCGGTCCCTATCTGCCGTGGGCGTTCGAAACTTGAGCGGGTTCTTCTTTAGTACGAGAGGATTTGGAAGGACGAACCTCTGGTGTCCCAGTTGTCGCGCTAGCGGCACGGCTGGATAGCTAAGTTCGGACAGGATAAACGCTGAAAGCATCTAAGCGTGAAGCCCTCCGCAAGATCAGGTTTCGTAAGTGCTAGACACGAAAGCCCCCTGGAAGACGACCAGGTTGATAGGCTGGATGTGTAAGCTCAGTAATGGGTTAAGCTCACCAGTACTAACGGGCGAAGGCTTGGCCACTTATATCCAACGCTCTTGACTGAAGCGCTAAACAAGAAAGCCATTTACCAATTCACAACCGATGAGCGTGTCGCGCCTTGAACGGACGGCACGTTCCTTCCCGGCGACCATATCGGAAAGGTCACACCTGTTTCCATCCCGAACACAGTAGTTAAGCTTTTCGAGCCGATGATAGTGCCAAAAGCGTGAAAGTAGGTATCGCCGGGATTTTAAAACACCAAAAGCCCTCGTGGATCTCCACGAGGGCTTTTTTGTTTAGTATGCGTTCGCGTCACCAATCGGCATTCAAACAAGCACCCGCATGACACATTACTCGGAACCGAAGACTCTGGGCCCGTCAATCGGCAAAATTAGAATAAGGGCAGGCATAGAATAAGGACAGGCATCATTCGCAACGATCGGAGCCGCTTGCGTGGCGCATCGACCGGTGATGTCCGGCTGAGCCCGGTCGAGTTTCACGAAGAGCAGCCTTCGCTCGCATCAACGTCTCGGCAGTGGTGGAGTAAGCGTGGTCTTCCAGAAGTCCAGAAGAGAGGGGACCTCAATTCGGCGCAGCGCCTAGTACCGCAGGATGCACCAGAGTGCCCAAAGGCCGTCGCGCCAGCCGATCTTCTTCCCTTCGGCATAAGTGCGGCGGACATAGCTGATGGGCCGCTCATAGAAACGTGTCTCGCGATTCCTCAATAAGCGAGCGGTGATTTCCAGTTCGATGCCAAAGCGCTTCTCGCGCAATCGAGGGGCCAGCTCATGAATCAGTTCGCGCCTGAAGACTTTATAGCACGTCTCGACATCGGTGAATTTGCGACCGTGTCGAAAGCTGAAGAGCTTCGTGATTACCTGATTCGCTGCGAGATGCCACAGCGGCGACACTTGTCGATCAGCCCCGCTGAAACGACTTCCATAAACGACGTCCGCGTAGTCTTCGACAATCGGCTGCAGGAGGAACCGCAGGTCCTGCGGGTCGTATTCCATGTCGGCGTCTTGCACCACGACGACATCGCCCGTGGCCTGCTGAAAACCGGTGATCAATGCGGCACCCTTCCCCTGGTTCTTGTCATGAAAAAATACGCGCAAGCGATCACCACCATCGTCGACCAGCGACTGCAACACTTCTCTGGTACCGTCCGAACTGCCATCGTCAACAACGATGATCTCGCAAGCGAGGTCTGTGTTGCGAACACGCGCGATCACATTGGTAATCGTCGTAGCTTCGTTGTAAACCGGAATGATGACGGACAGAACGAAGTCGACAGGTAGTTTGTAAACACCAATTCGGCGGCAGACATCCGAACCCAGAATTCGCTCGAGCGACTCGACGCGTTCATCGAGATTGCCACCGACCAGTTGGTCCAAGCGATCGCGAATCGTTTGATTCTGAATCCGGTCTCGATCATGTTCCGGAGTTTGCCCTTGCTCCGGTGCTTGCTGTAATTCGGGCGATTCGCTCACAAGATCAATCCAATCAGTCGGCGTAGAGAGGTGTTCCAACAGCGTCGAGCGGAAGCTGATTCGCGCTCTTAGATCAGTGCGAACTCGACAAGCAACGTGTGTCCTTAATCCTACGTTGCAGGGCGGTTATGGTTCAAGGCTATCAGTCGATCTGCCTTGTTCGTAGGCGCGTTGTACACGGAACAACCGTTACAAAGAGCGTCTCTGATAACGGCGTACGCACTCACAGTCAGCTCGTTTCATCGAGCAGTTGACGATCATATCGCTGTCAGACGTGAGCAAAGTCGCGGAGAAATGCAAGCCGGAAATTCCAAAAATGGACAAGTTTCAAATTTTAAAAAAGTTGCCAACCATTGGTTGACAATTCGGTGTGGCTTCGCAAAATGTGTCATTGAATTAAACATGTACTTCGCAAAAGCTCCACCACGAACAGAGAACTCTTGGTGTTTTTTTGATCGAGCTCTTCTCGGTCATTTTTGAGTCGGAATCATGCCATCGACGCTGCGCTCGCGCTGCGCTGTTGGTGCCTTCCTTGACTCGGCATCATGTTCTACTTTCGTCGTTGGGCTAGGAACGAGATTTCAAGCATTTGGGGGGCGGCGCCTGAATGGAGCGACTGTCGACGGCCTTGGTCGTGGCTCGGAGGCCCCCCCACATATTTTGGCGGCTACGCACGGATGGCGTGGAATAAAATGCGACGGCGGAAGCATGACGTTTCCGGCCGTCGTTTTTTTGGAATGATCCGTGGCAACCTGTTTGATTGGGCTGGGTGCGAATCAAGGGGATCGAGCGGCGAACCTGGCCGCTGCGGTTGAGCTGTTGTCGAAGTCCCCTGAAATAAGTGTCATTCGCCAAAGTAACGTGTATTCAACGAAGGCGGCCGTTGGTGGGACTTCGCAAAACGGCTTCCTCAACTCCGTTTTGACTCTACAGACAGCACTTGCACCCACACGGCTGCTGTCAGCACTGCAGCAGATCGAAGCTCAATTGGGGAGGCACCGCCAGGACCGCTGGGCGGTGCGTGAGATCGATCTGGATCTGTTGCTCTACGATGATCTGGTGCTTTCCGATGCAGATTTGGTACTTCCTCATCCTCGCATGGCCTTTCGGCGGTTTGTGTTGGAGCCGGCGGCGGAGATCGCGCCTGATTTCGTCCATCCCGCGACCGAATTTACGGTCACGCAGTTGTTGTCCCGTCTGGACAAGCTCCCGCGACGAATTGCCATCACAGGGGCATCGAGCCAGCAAAACAAGAGTCTGGCCCGCCAAGTCGCTGAAAAATCGAATGCCCAGTTGGTCGAAGAACCACGAATCGCCGAACTGCCCATTCGCTTGGCCGAGTTGCTCGCTAGTCCGTCTTGCCGAACAGCGATAGAATTAGTGGGCCGGCAGCGGCATTTGCGACATGTTCGGACTGATCGTTCAAACGCTGACGCTGCAAGTGTCACGGAGATCTGCAGTTCCTGGGTCGGCGATAGTTACGCCTTGGCGAAGTTGTTGCTCCCATCTGTCGAACTGAAGGAGTTCGAGCGTAGCTGGAAGAACGTGCAGAACGCGGAAGAACTGGATCGTACGACGTTGATTGTGGTCTTGCTCGCGCCGGGCGACGGCGAGTGGGCGGCCCCGTTGCAGGCCGAAATCAGGCGGTTGGCAACGGTGCCACGTCGGTCGCCTTGGATTCTGCTGGACGCACGAGACCCAGATTGGGCGTTGACAGAAGTGGTCGCGGCGATCGAGGCCATGCAGTAGGTACTGGTTGTTCCCATGGCAACGGATGCGTCTCACCCAATCCCGCGTTTGATTCGCACGGTCGACGAGCTGCGTGCGGTTGTTGCTAGCGAACGCCAACTTGGAAATCGCATTGGGCTCGTACCCACAATGGGGGCATTGCACGAAGGTCATCTCAGTTTGGCGAAAATTTCCAATCAGGAATGCGACACCACCATCGTCACAATTTTCATAAACCCGCAACAGTTTGCACCCCACGAAGACCTTGACAAATACCCTCGCACGATTGAGCGTGATCTCGACCTCCTCGCAAAACTCCATGTACCGTTCGTCTTTGCGCCGACAGAGGACCAGATTTACCCTCCAGGATTTTCGACCTTCGTTGACCCGCCTTCAGTCGCTTTGCCTATGGAAGGAGAATCACGACCGCACCATTTTCGAGGCGTTGCCACCGTCGTGCTGAAGTTGTTCCATCTGGCCCCAGCCGATGCGGCGTACTTTGGTCAAAAAGACTACCAACAATCATTGGTGATCCGACGGATGGTGGAAGACTTGGGTCTTCTGATCACGATTAGGATTTGTCCCATCATTCGTGAACGGGACGGTCTGGCAATGAGTTCTCGCAATCGCTATCTGTCGCCCGAGGAACGTGTGCAAGCGTTGGCGATCTCGCGAGCGCTCGACACCGGACGCCTGCTGGTGGAGGCGGGCGAGCGTGATGTCGACAGATTACGAAACACCTTGCGTAGCGTTTTGGGGCAGGCTGGGATCTCGCAAATCGATTATGTTCAAGTTGTTCATCCAGAAACGCTGGATGAACTCGATCAAATCGGAGATGCTGCGATTGCATTGATTGCGGCCCATGTTGGGAAAACGCGATTGATCGACAACTGCCTTTTCAAGTAAGAAGAGCACGGCAGATGAACGGCTTTCCAGCGGCAAATAGATTCACCCATCGTTCAAGCATCGCGTAGCGAGTTATCAACGTGCGTCAGACACTTTTTTACATTAAACACGAAGTTGCGGGGTTGACCCTGTTTGGTGCCGGCTGGTTGCTGATCGCGTGGTCAATTTTTGCTGCGGCGTTGCTGTTATGGCATTGGCGTAAACAGGGATGGACGGCAGAGACCACCGGCTACATCCCGGTTCTGTTGGTGATGGGCTTAGCGATCTACTTGGTCTTGCCGCGTCTGGAGGTTCCGGGACTTGGCTTGCCGATCCGCGGCTATGGTGTGTTCATGTTGGCAGGTGTTGTAGCCGGCGTGGCGACCGCTGTGTATCGGGGCTGGCGGCAGGGGCTCGACCCGGACCTGATCATGTCGCTGGCGTTTTGGATGTTCGTGGCGGGTATCATCGGTGCCCGAGTCTTCTTCATCGTTCAGTATTTTGAAGATTTTCAGCGTCCGACGTGGGCCCAAACGCTTCTGCAAATGATCAAGTTCACCGAAGGCGGACTTGTGGTGTACGGTTCCTTGGCCGGCGCGCTGTTGGCATTTGTCTTGTTCTGCCATCGCCGTCAATTGTCCGCATTGGTCATCGGCGACATCATCGGCCCCAGTATGCTTTTGGGGCTGGCGCTCGGCCGGATCGGCTGCCTGATGAACGGCTGTTGTTATGGTGGAGTTTGTGACGGTGGTCCCGTTTGCATTTCGTTTCCGAAGTACTCAAACCATCCGCTGAATGATAAGAGGAGTCCGCCATACCAGCACCAGCTCGCGCATGGGCAACTTCATGGCATCCACGTTGCCAAAGACGCAGCCGGAACACCCATGATTGCGCGCATAACCCCAGCCGGTCCGGCCGCGCGGGAAGGCGTCCCCGTCGGCACACGGATCGCAAGACTAAACGAAAATGCAGTTGCCACTGTCGAAGACGCACAAATGATCCTCGCCCGGGGCCCGCTGGAACTGAGAGTGGAGACGCCGGCAGGCAAACGTTACACCTGGTCCACCGATGGCTTTCCCGACCAAAGTCTCCCAGTCCAACCGACGCAAATCTACAGCTCGATCAATGCGTTCCTGTTGTTCCTTACGCTCTGGCTGTTCTTTCCATACCGTTGGAAGAATGGCCAGGTGATCTTTCTGACGTTGGGACTGTACGCAATCAGTCGATTCGTGCTGGAGATGATTCGCACGGACGAAAGTGGCTTTTTGGGAACCTACTTGACGATCTCTCAATGGGTCAGTGTGATTTCGATTCTGGCTGTCATCGCGCTGGGCGTTGCAATTCACCGGCAACCGCGACTGAACGTTGACGCGATGGCATGATGGCAGCGACGACCGTTTCCATGGGGAATCGGCAGACTTCGCTTCAGGGCGACAAATCACTAGTCAATCGGGGCCTTTCAACTCCCGTCCGCACTGACTACTGCCTTCCTCTTGACGCATTCTCTTTGCGTCTTCGCGCCTTTGCGTGAAAATCTGGCTGAAGTAATGCACGCAAAGGCGCAGAGGCGCGAAGTATCAAGTTTCGTAAGGATACTCATGAGAAGGACTGACTTGCGCGCAGATGCCGCACGATCGCTCTGCTAGAATAGGCCCGTTGTCGCCTGCTGCCTGCATATCGAATTGTCAGCCGCCCCGAGCAGAAGGGACATGTTGTGACCCAAAGATGTTCGATCCTCGTTCCTGTTGTTCTTCTCCTTGCCCTAGCCAATGTCGTCGCGTTTGGGGCCGAAGACGATGCCCGTCGGCTGGCCGAAGATCTGCGGCCGTTGCTGAAGTGCTTCTCAGGGCAAAATGACACTTTTGCTCTGACTGGCGATATTAGTGTCAGGATCGATGGCGGCTTGCAACGTGTCGCGCTGCGGCTGGAGCGATTTTCGGACGATTCTTTTGATCTGGATTTGGTGCACGCTGATTATGCCGTTCAAGTCCGTCGGCGTCACAACGCAACGGCTATGGCGCTCCCGTTACACAAGGTGGTCTTCCTGGGGCGGGGTGACACCGAACCAGTCGATCAGCTCGCTCCGGCGGGCATCACGGGCCGGCTTGTCAGTCCGGCGTCGATGGTTTCGGTGTACAAGCCGATTCTGCAAAGTGGCGATCCCGATACGGTTGCCTTGTTGCTGACTAGGCTCTTGAAGGTTCAACGGGACCCAGAGAGCGGTGCTTGGAAGGTTGGGGATGATGTCTCACTGCAGTTTGCCGACGGAGGGCGAACGTTGCAGATTGTAGCCAAGGATTTTCGCATTCGACTGGTGATCACCGAGACGATTTCCACGCCCGTGGCAGTTGATGACTGGCCAGGCGTGAAAGATGTTCCACTCGAGCGAGCCGAGTTAGAGCGGCAGCTCGCGCGCGGCGTCCGCCGAGCGCTCGAGATTGTCGCGCCGTCGCCGCGACTGATGTCGCCTCCGCCAACGGCCAAGAGAGTCGAACATGGTGAACTTCGTTGGATTGGAGGTCAGCGCGTCGCTTTGTTGCACGGGACGCCCGAGCAGATTGGCGTGGCACATGGGCAATTGCTCAAAACCGAGGCATTGCGTTGCATCGATTCCGTGTTGAATTCGTTTGGCACGGTCGAGACAATTCGGTCTGGGCATTGGTTTCGTCATAAACTAGCGGAAGCCTATGCTCGACTGGCTCCTCATATTCCCGATCGGCATAAGCGGGAAACTCGAGCAATGGCCGGGGCCCTGGGTATCGAGCCTGGGCTGGCCGAAACGCTGAATGTCTTTCCCGAACTGTTTCATTGTTCGGGTTTCGCCGTTTTCGGAACCGCGACGAAGCGCGGCAAGTTGTATCACGGGCGGGTGCTCGACTATATGACCACGATTGGCCTGCAAGACGCAGCCACGACTTTCGTTGTCGCACCGGAAGGAAAGATCGCGTTTGCGAATGTTGGTTACGCGGGCTTCATTGGTAGTGTCAGCGGGATGAACGCCGAGAGCATTTCATTAGGAGAAATGGGCGGCCGCGGAGAAGGGCGATGGGACGGCGTTCCCATGGCCACCTTGATGCGCCGGGCACTGGAGGAATGCGATTCGCTGGACGACGTCAAAGAACTGTGGGAGAACAGCCCGCGCACCTGCGAGTAC
Organism: Pirellulaceae bacterium; assembly: GCA_030744725.1. GTDB lineage: Bacteria > Planctomycetota > Planctomycetia > Pirellulales > Pirellulaceae > ARS98. The sequence continues at coordinate 1,877 of JASLPZ010000040.1, read as the reverse complement.
TACTATGTATTCGCCGATGGAAAAACAAATCAAGCGGTTGGTGTCGCAGCTACGCCTGAGTCCTTGGAATTCGTCTTGCCGGGGCAGGGGCATGAGTTACTTGGCGACGGTATTCCGGACGCCGTGGTACTATCGGTTGGCTCGCGGCTGGAGAAACTACGCGAGCGGGTCATGGGACGACATGGTGAAATTGACGTCGAAGTTGGCCAATGGCTGATGAGCCGGCCGGTGGCGATGCAGTCGAATCTGCACAACGTCCTGTTCGTGCCGCAAGATGGAGTCCTGTACGTCGCCAATGCCGACCACGGGCACCCGGCGGCCGAGCGACCGTATGTTCGGTTGGACTTGTGTGCGCTGTTGCGGAGCGCGATAACCGGGGGTTGGGCGTTTTGTTTGAGCCAACACAATTTGTAGGGTGTATGCAATGCACCGATTTGAGCAGGCTATGGTGCACTGCGTGCACCACAAAGCATGGAATTCACAACGATCCAACGATGTTTCGAAACGGGTTGATGATTCTGATGCTGGTCGTATTCACGACGACCGCCTCTGCCGCTCCGCCGGTACCGTTTGGCAAGACGTTTGTCGGCCGTGATACGTTGAATCCAGCAAGAGACGATTTGGAAGACGCGCAGGCTTGCCTAGATGGCCTGGTTTGGCCGGCTGTGGAATTCGCAGTACGCTGCGACCCTGCTCGTCAGCGGACGGGCGATATGTTGATTCGGTTCCCGTCGCCCGTTCCCTGTGGTGATGCGAACAACGACCTCGTCGCCCTGGAGTGGTACGTCGCCCATGACGAGGAGAAGACAGCGATCACTGCGCCGGCGGTCGTTGTGGTTCACGAATCCGGCAGTAACATGGCCGTGGGACGGATGTTTGCTCGCGGGCTGCGCTTGCAAGGCCTGCACGCCTTCATGATCCAACTGCCTTACTACGGCGAACGACGGATGGGCGGCAACAAGGCCAAGGCTGACCGGCTGATTACGCTCGTGAGGCAGGCCGTTGCCGATGTTCGTCGAGCACGCGACGCGGTGGCTGCAATTCCATTGGTCGATGCCGATCGAATCTCGCTGCAGGGCACCAGTTTGGGCGGATTCATTTCGGCGACATCGGCCAGCATCGACAACGGATACGATCAGGTCTTCATCATGCTCGCAGGTGGCGACTTGTTCAACGTAGTTCAGCACGGTGGAAAAGACGCGGCGAATATGCGCAATGAACTTGCCGCGGTTGGGTTCAGTGGCGACAAGCTTAGGGCGTTGTTGGCACCGATCGAGCCAACCAGGATTGCCCACCGTCTTGATCCCGCACGAACGTGGTTGTATTCAGCGCAGTTCGACAAAGTCGTACCGCCCAAGAACGCCGAACTGCTTGCCAAGGCGGCGGGATTGGACGACGCGCACCACGTGAAGATGCTGGCGAACCACTACACTGGCGCAATCTATGTGCCCTATCTGCTTACACAGATTCACGGGCGGATTAGAACGCGGATGGAGCGCTGAAGAGGCCGCGACGTATTGTGCGGGCTGCGCGTATTTGATGCCGAAATCCGCCTTATTGTTCGCGGCCTACATCGTCTCGATCGGGTGTTCCTCGACTATTACACGGGTAACCTGTCGTTCACAATCGCACACCGTTCCCTGACACCTGTGTGCTTTTTTCAAGTATTCGATATTACATGATGGCAGTTCTCCGGAGAGTGCTCGTTTCCGGAGAGTGCTCGCAGACCGCCCTCTGTAATCAGCGTGTCGCATAGGTGAAGCACTTCGCGCTGCGACAACGCGCCAATACTTGCGAGCGACCGATCAGTAAACATGGCCTTGGCAATGTACAGAGTTTCAAGCGATCGAAGTCGTCGCAGGTGGGCGATACTGTCG
>JASLPZ010000409.1:0-5781 GCA_030744725.1 Pirellulaceae bacterium | reverse complement strand
GGATCTTCCAATGGACAGGCTGCTTTCATGGACAAACTCGAAGCTCTGACAGAACGGTAACGTGGCATCGGAAAGGTCAGCTCAAAAACCTTGTGATGCACGGTGTTGGCATGTTATCTTCAGCGAGTGGACCGACATTGCAAATCAAAGTCCGTTGCGGTTCGTGATCGTTAAACCTACAGCTTGCCAATCTTGATCGGAGACTATTTCATGGACCATTTTTCACGTCGTCGGTTCTTGGGGTGTTGCGCGGGTGTTGCGGCGACCAGCGTCTGGGAGCCCTTGTTGGCGCGTGCTGCCAAAGAGGTCCCAGTGCCACCCGGGTTTGATATGGCCTATGGGCTCGTCACGTACCAGTGGGGAAAGGACTGGGATCTGCCGACGTTGATTCGTAACTGCGAAAAAGCAGGCGTCGCCGGTGTCGAACTTCGCACCACGCACGCTCATGGCGTGGAACCAACGCTGGATGCGAAGCAGCGGGCCGAAGTTAAGCGTGCCTTCCAGCAGAGCCCCGTCGTTCTCGTCGGAATTGGCAGCAACGAACGGTTCGATAACCCCGATCCGGCGGTCGTCAAGAAGGCGATCGAAGCGTCCAAGGCGTTTATTCGCTTGAGCCACGATGTTGGCAGTAGTGGAGTGAAGGTCAAGCCGGATCGCTTCCACGACAATGTACCACACGAAAAGACCATCGAACAGATTGGCAAGGCACTGAACGAGCTGGGTGAGTACGGTGCCGGGCTCGGCCAACAGGTTCGTTTAGAAGTCCATGGCCAGTGTGCCGCACTACCCACGATCAAAGCCATCATGGACGTGGCCGATGATCCGAATGTTGCCCTTTGTTGGAATTCGAACAAACAGGATCTTCAAGGAAATGGACTGGCGGCTAACTACGCGCTGGTCAAGAAGCGATTTGGTGCCACCTGTCACGTACGCGAATTGGACAGCAAGGATTATCCGTACCAAGAGCTGATCAATCTGATGGTCAAGGACGACTACGCCGGATACGTGATGCTCGAGGCATCGAGCCAACCGGTGGATCGCGTGGCGGCATTGCGGGCGCAGGTGACATTGTTCAAGAAGATGGTGGCGACGGCACAGAAATCGATCGGCTAGTGCGTGTCGCACTGACGTGTAGCGTTCACCGCGATCTGTTTCATGAGTCCAAACGGCAAAAATCCGCTACCGTGAATAGGCACGCGCTCTAGGCAATGTTCCGTGAAGTGAAGTGCACGCTCAGCCGAAATACGCCTTAGCCGTCGTTGAAATGACATGGCTGTTGCTGTGAGAGGCAGTGGAACGCGCCTAGCCCCCACACCATGTCGACGGCCGGCAATCCGATCACGGCGCGACTGGGTAGCAGTTCTCGCATGATGGCCACGGCCTGTGCGTCGGCGGGATCGTCGAATTGCGGTACGATGACACCGCCATTGACGATATAGAAATTGCAGTAGCTGGCTGGAAGACGATGGCCATCGTGGAACTTGGGTTGGGGCAACGGCAACGGAACGACATCCAACGCCGCGCCATCCTGGTCGGTCATCGCTTGCAATTGCGCCAGATTTTCGCGTAGCGGCGCATCATTGGGGTCGGACCGATCAGTGGTCGTGGCGGCGACGACGGTCTTCGGGCCGACGAACCGGGCGAGTTGGTCGATGTGGCCGTCCGTGTCGTCTCCGGCAAGGTCACCGCGCTCGATCCAAATCACGTGCTTTGCCGCCAGATAGTCACGAAACAGACGCTCGAAATCCTGGCGGTGCAAACGTGGATTGCGATTTGGATTCAGCAGACACGATGGTGTTGTCAGCACCGTCCCCTGTCCGTTGCCTTCGATCGCGCCTCCCTCCAACACGACGTCGACGGAAAACCGTTGGCAGTCGAGCTGCGTGGCGATCCGTGCGGGAACGGCGTTGTCGTGGTCGAACGGTGGGTACTTGTCTCCCCAGGCGTTGTATTGCCAGTCGATCAATGCGAGGGTTTCATCGGGTCGATCACCCTGTGTCATTGTCTGTGGCGATTGAACGAGAAACGTCGGCCCGTGATCACGACACCAGGCGTCGTTGGTTGGAATATCATGCAAGGTGACGTTACTTAGTTGACCGACGTGCGCCCTTGCGTTTGCAAGTGTGCTTTCGCCGCCAGCGAGAATCTGAACCGGTTCGAATTCCGCGATTGCGCGGACGAATGCGGCGAATTGCGGGGGAATGTAGTCGAAAATCCCTGGCCACGTTTCGGCATTGTGGGGCCAAGATAGCCACGTCGCCGTGTGCGTTTCCCATTCGGCGGGCCAGTGGTAGCCAAGTGCCGCCGGTGTAGCGTCAGCGTGCGTCATCGAGCATCCGTTGGTTGAGCCCGCCGTAGGCGTCGATGCGGCGGTCCCTGAGGAACGGCCAATGCGTTCTCGCAACGTCGATCAAATCCAAGTCGCAATCGACATGCAAGATCTGTTCGACCGTATGCCCGGCGCGGGCCATCACTGTCCCATAGGGGTCGCAGACGAACGACGCGCCCCAGAATTCGAGATCTCCTTCGTGGCCAGTTCGGTTCGGTGCGGCGACAAAAATCCCGTTGGCAATGGCATGACTGCGCATCATCGTTTCCCAAGCCGCATGTTGGGTTGCGCCGCAGGCCTCTTTTTCATCGGCAAGCCAACCGATGGCAGTCGGGTAGAAGAGAATTTCGGCACCGGCAAGCGCCGTCAACCGCGCGGCCTCGGGAAACCATTGATCCCAGCAAACGCAAACACCAATCTGACCGAACCGCGTGGCAAAGCTACGAAAGCCGAGATCGCCGGGTGTGAAATAGAACTTCTCGTAGAACTGCGGATCGTCTGGAATGTGCATTTTGCGGTAGAGGCCGCAGAGACCGCCGTCGACGTCAAAGACGACCGCTGTGTTGTGATACACACCGGCGGTGCGCCGTTCAAACAACGATCCCACGACTACAATCTCGTGCTCTCGTGCGGCTTCGCTCAAAGCCTGGCTTGTCGGCCCGGGAATCGGTTCGGCATCAGAAAATCGTTCGTGGTCTTCGCGCTGGCAGGGGTACGGGGTTGCAAACAACTCTTGTAAACAGACGACGTGCGCACCTCGTGCGGCCGCTTCGCTGATCTTGCGCAGCGCCGTGGCCACATTTTCATCCTTCGACGAGGTGCATTGCATCTGCACCAATGCGACGGCAGTCGTTCGAGTCATGAATGAAGTTCTTTGCAAGGAAGCGCGACATCCACTGGGACATCATCAGCCGTGATGGTAGTCTAAGGCCGATGGACGCGAAACTACTACCCGGGCTGTTTGTCACGGGCACCGATACCAACGTTGGCAAGACGCATGTGGCGGCGCGAATTGCGGCGGCACTGGTGAATGCGGGCCATTGTGTGGGTGTTTACAAACCCGTGGCGAGCGGCGTGCCTGAGGCGACAGATGCCGGTGAATCGAATGCCAGCGACCCCGCCTTGCTCTGGCACGCCGCGGGCCAGCCGGGTGAATTCGATCGAGTCTGCCCGCAGCAATTCAGCGCCCCGCTGGCACCCCACCAGGCGGCTGCGGCGGCTGGTCAACAAGTGGATACGGAACTCCTGCGAACGGGCCTCGAATACTGGCGGAATCACAGTGACATTGTGATCGTTGAAGGCGTCGGCGGATTGATGTCGCCGATCAGTCTCGACGATTATGTCGCTGACCTTGCCGCCGAATTTGGGTTTCCGCTGATCGTCGTCGCGTCAAATGCGCTCGGCGTCATTAACCAGACGCTGCAAACCTTGATCACCGCAGCGACCTTCCGCGACGGTCTCGATGTGGCCGGAATCGTGCTCAACCAAAGCGTTGCCCCGGAAACGGCCGATGACGTCAGCCTGACGAGCAACCGGCGTGAGCTTGAGCAGCGCTGCGTGCCGCCGGTGGTCGCCGAGCTGAAATGGGACGCTGACGGGTTTGATGTGGAAGTCGATTGGTTCGGTTTGGCGAGTCGCTCGGCGGACTAGAAAGCCTGTATCAGGATTCAGTTTGCAAATGAGTCAGGTTTTCAGCGACGGGCACCGACCGTAGGTTGGTGGGGGAGCGGGTCGCCGCGACCGAGCGATAGCTCGCGTCGGTCCGAGGCACAGCCTCGCTAGTGAGTTTCCGCCTACAGCACGTCTGCGATTGCCGTGCAAAGTCGATCCATGTTGCCCGGAGTAATCCCTGCAACATTGATCCGGCCGCCGGCGGTCACAACGTAGACCGAATGCTTGTTGCGGAGTTCGTCGACTTGCATTGGTGAAAGTCCGGAGAACGAGAACATCCCGTTCTGTGCGGCAATAAACGAGAAATCGTGTCCTGGCGCCTTGTCTCGCATGGCCTCGACGAAGAGTGCCCGCATCGAATTGATCCGGTCGCGCATGACCGTCAGTTCTTGTTCCCACTGAGCTCGTAATTCTGAATCAGACAGCACGGCGGCAACGATCGCTGCTCCGTGTTGAGGTGGATTGGAATAGTTCGTGCGCACGCAAACTTTGGCATGACTGAGTGCGGCGGCTGCGGCGGCCGGCTCGTCTGCAATCAGCGTCAGTGCGCCCACACGCTCCGAATAGAGACCAAAGTTTTTTGAAAACGAGCTGCATACGATCGCTTCGGTTCCGTCCCTGCAAACTTCGTGCAGGCCGCGCACGTCCGTTTCCAAGCTTTCGCCAAAGCCTTGATAGGCGAGGTCGATCAACGGCAGTAGAGCGCGTTGGCGCACTACGTCGCCGATTCTCTTCCACTGTTGGGGCGTGGGGTCGATGCCGGTAGGGTTGTGGCAGCAACCGTGCAAGAGCACGACGTCACCAGAAGGGATCTCCTGAAGAGAACCAAGCATGGCTTCAAAGTCCAAGCCAACACCGGCAGCGTCAATGTACTCGTAAGTTTCGATCTGGCAGTCGGCGGCTGCAAAAACTTTTGGGTGATTGACCCAGGTGGGCTTGCTGCACCAGACCGTTGCGGCAGGCAGCTTCTTCCTGAGGAAATCAGCCGCGACGCGTAAGGCACCCGTTCCGCCCGGAGTCTGCAGACTGACCGACCGACCGGACTTGACGATTTCATGATCCACACCGAACAGCAATTCGCGCGTTAACTGGCCGAACTGTGGCAGGCCGTCGATTGCCAAATAGCTCTTGCTTGCCTCTTGATCAACCAAACGCTGTTCGGCCGCCTTGACGCAATCCAATACCGGCGTCTGTCCCGTCGCGTCTTTGTATACGCCAACACCCAAGTTGATCTTGTCAGGGTTGGGGTCGCTCTGAAACGCTACATTCAGGCCCAAGATGGCGTCCGGTGGAGCCGTATCAAGATGTTCGAACATGGGAGGATTCCTGGCGTGAATCTGGCGACCAGAAGCCGGACACACTGAGTTCAAAAACGAGGCTAGTTGATGATGTCACAAAAGCGAATACCGTTGCCTGCCGGCGGCGAAATCAGAGTAACCAGTGACTTGGGATTCCTTGCCCAATGCACCCACGCGGGCGGTTGACGATCGTACTCACGGCGTGGGACAATCATCGTAGCTTGAGGGTTCGCCTCCAGGTAGGCCCCGTTTGTGGTCGAGCGCCTCTCGCGACACTCCTTAATGCACTCCAGCGGTGGCCTCGACCGCGACGCTCCCCGCGTCTATTTTTTCAGATCGCCGCTCGCGTTACTTTCCGTGGCGAATTCGTAGAAACCCGTTTCTGGCGATAGTAAAGATGAAAAAGCAACGTATTGGTGCCTGGCTTCTGGGAGCTCAGGGCGGCGTGGCGACGACCACGATTGTCGGCCTGATCGCGTTAAA
>JASLPZ010000408.1:0-5788 GCA_030744725.1 Pirellulaceae bacterium | reverse complement strand
GCTCAGGAACACGGGTTTCTTGCTCCTACGTGTGAAGCCTCTCACTCCGCAGTTGTCGGGTCGATGACCGACCTGACCTCCGAAATGCTGTCCGCCGGGAATCCCCCTTGCTCAGCGTGCGTTTGGACTGTCTGTTCGTCGGGTGCGATGTACACGCAGTAGATCTTGTCGTCGGTCACGTAGCTTTGGATCCACTGGATCTGTGGACCCAACTCTCTCAGAACGCCACAAGACTTCTGCGAGATCGCCTGCAACTCAGCCGTTGACAATTTTCCCGCACCGGGAATCCCCCGTTCAATCACGTACTTGGGCATCGTATCCCTCCTGTGTTTGTTGCCTCGTTTTCACGGTCGGTAGCTATCAAACGCCTGAGTCAACCGAGTTGGCAGACAACACGAGAGACGCTGAAAATCCGAAAACCGCGAACGAAGGAAGTCAGTTTCAAAAACCGAGAAGCGAGCAAGCTCCGGTTGGACGATTTTTCATACCGCCTTGGTTTGGGCATAAGTCTCGGTCGTTGGAAGCGTTTGCACGAGCAGCGGAATCGGCGATGGCATCAACGATCCTACATGCATTTGCCATCGCACGCCGAACTCCGTCACGCACGAGCGTATTCTACGATTCGTAAGCCTTCTTGGATAGCGACTCAACGTGAAGATCGTCGACGAGTAACAGGATGATGTTGGGCTTACCCTTCACCCAGCCGAGGCAGGGAGAACCGACGATCAAAAAGAGGGGGATCGCTAGTTCTTTCGTCGTTAACCTCTGTGATCTCCATGTCGTCACACGTTACTTCCCTTCGCGTGACCAGCGTTTATAAAGCTCAGCATTCTTACGGTAGTTCTCCCGTGAGGTCTTGTTTCGGGTCGACTTCATCTGGTCTTCCGTCTCCAGGATGTAGACCTCGGGCGTCTCGGGGCCAGGGTCACGGGTCTGTTCGATCCAATTGCCCAGGCTTTCGCGGTGCTGCGCGAGTGCTTCGGCGTGGCTGGGATAACTGGCGAGGTTCTGTACTTGCCAGCGATCCTGGCCGTAGAGATAGAGTTCTTCAGCCGGTCGCGTCGAGGCAAACAGAAGTTTCTCCGACAGTGGGCTTAGCTTCCCCTCAGCGTGCAATGCGCGCAGGCGCTGGACGATGAGCTTGCCATCTTTGTAAGTGCTGGGCATCAGGTGTGGACGCCTGGGGTAGAAGTTCTTGATGTAGAGGTAGCGATCAGTGCGCACAGAACGGATGCGATCGGCCACTTCCCCGCAGCGGTCACGGGCCGCAAAGACGGCCTGCTTCGGCTCGTAGCCGGAGGCGAGGATGTCCTGGCCTTGCATCTTCCTGGGGATCTCGATACCGGCTGCCGCGAGGGAGAGCGCGGCGATGTCGATGTGCTCGACAAGGTCGGTCCGGGTACCGCCCCTGGCAATTCCTGGCCCGCGGACGATCAGCGGTATATGGGTACCCTCGTCGTAGAGAAACTGCTTGCCGCGCGCGTGGCTGATGCCGTGATCAGTGAACAAGAGGACCAACGTATTGTCCAACAATCCGTCGTCCTTCAGCCGATCGATGACGCGCCCAACATGTTGGTCCGTGATCCTGACGCTGTCGAGATACGTCGCCCAATCGCGGAGCAACACCGAATCACGCGGATAATACGGCGGAAGCTCGACGCTTTCCGGATCCGTCGCTCGGCCGAATTCTGCGGCCATGTGTTTCTCCGTCTCTTCGTATTTTGCTGCAGATGTGCCACGAATCTTCCCGCCATGGAGCTGCACCTGCATGAAGAACGGCTGACCGTCGGCGCGCCCCGCCCAATCGTAGCTGTCGTAAATCTCCGGGTCCCAATCGAAGTTGTAGTCCGTCTTGCCTAGCCGATCACGATTGGTCGGATTTCCACTGGAACTGGCGCCCGGCAGGCCACTCCCGATGCAAGTCCAGTAACCTGCTCTCTGGAAATACTCCGGCACAGGCCGCACTCCTTCCGGCAACTGGACGCGATGCTCACCTCGCCCGCTACGGTGATGGTGGGCGCCGATCGAAGTCTGATACATTCCGGTGATCATCGCCGAGCGAAACGGCGAACAGACTGGCGAAGTTGCGTAAGCTCTCGTGAACCGCAACCCTTCGGCGGCGAACTGATCGACATGCGGTGTTTTGATGGTCGTCTCGCCGTAGCACGAAAAGTTTGCCGACATATCGTCGATCACAAACCACACGATGTTAGGCCGCCCCTTCAAGTCTTGTTGTGTGCTGCTGGGCGTCTCCGCTGCGAATGCCCCCTGCATTAGCAGCAGTGGAGCGAGGACTGTGAAGATGCGTGTCATCGTGGGCTGATCCTTGTGTTGTTGGGTCGTGGGGCGTCCTCTGCCCTGCACCGTGTTGGCAAGCACTTGGGTGAGACGTACAGAATAATCACGGAAAACAGCATCGCATGGTTGTCATCTTTCGTATGGTTCGGCGCTCTTATTTACGTCCGCTTCCCAACGGCGCCAAGCCGCACTGAGTTGCTCCACTATCTCTGTTTTCTCTGCTACAAGGTTGATTGTCTCCCCGAGGTCGTTATCGAGATTGTAGAGCTCGGTCCTTTTGCCGTTGCGATAGAGTTTCCACGGCCCGCTACGTACTGCTCCCTGAGTCCGTGACCGCCAGAAGAGCATTCGCTCTGGCAGAGACTGACCTAGAAACAGCAACGGCCGAAGATCCTCACCGTCTGTTTCTATCTTCTCGCTTTCGACTCCAGCCAACGCTGCGATGGTCGGCAGTAAATCAACGGAATGGCAGGTTGCTCCGGTTACAGCCGGTTTAACTTTGCCTGGCCAGGAGACAATCGTTGGCACACGGTGCCCGCCTTCGTAGAGCTGCGTCTTTTGTCCGCGCAGCGGGCCGTTGCTGGAGATGTTTCGATACTTCGATCCGTAGTTGAGATAACCACCGTTGTCCGAAGTGAAGATCACTAAAGTCTTGTCGTAGAGATTCTGTTCCTTGAGTGCCCTAATGATTCTGCCAACGCCATCGTCCAGTGACTCGATCATCGCCTTGACGTGTGGGCTTACATTGCCAGGATCCGAAATGACTCCAAACTTGTCGTTGTGGTAGCTGTTCCCTTTCTGGCGATGCGGCGGATCGCTCGGCCCCTGCCAAGGAAAGTGGATCGCAAGGTGCGGCACGTACAGAAAGAAAGGTTCATCGCGGTGAGCGTTGATGAAGTCGATGCTGTACTCCGTCAGCAGGTCTGTCGTGTAGCCACTGGCTATCTCGATCTTGTTGTTGTGCCACCAGTCTTCGTTGCCGGATCGATCAATGTGGGTGTGAAAATCCCCATCTCCTGATCCCAGACCGCGGAATTCGTCGAAACCCTGGCTGGTCGGCAACCAGGGTGGTTTGTAACCAACGTGCCATTTGCCGAAGCAGGCCGTCGCGTAGCCGCGTGTTTTCAGCAATTCCGCGATCGTCGCCGCTTCATGCGGTAGCCCCAGATCGCGGTGAGACGTTCCCGAGATTGCGGTATCGAAGATGCTGCCAAATCGCTGCTGATATTGTCCGGTGAGCGTCGCGACTCGTGTCGGTGAACACATCGGTCCAGCAGAATGGAAATCTGTAAATCGCAGACCTGTTGCGGCCAGCGCGTCGATGTGTGGGGTCTTGCTAACCGTACCGTCATAGCACCCGACATCGCCATAGCCCAAATCATCGGCCATGATGAGGACGATATTGGGCTGTACCTCAGAAGCGCGAACGAATGAGACACCGAAGATGACCGAACACGAAGCCAGAATTGCAAGCAGGTCTCTCATATTCGACTCGTGACTGTGAGGAATGTGTTTCCGGGGCGGAGAAGACCATGATACGCTTTCGCCTGGTAGATCGCGGCACGAACCGCCTATTGCCACAGGGCCTATCATGACCTTATTGTGAACAACGCGCCTCGGTCATTCCAGGAAGATCTCTCGGTCGGGGTCAGATCAAACCGATTCGCCCGTTGTGACAGTAGTCGTCCTAACAGATCACACTGTTTTGGAACTAGATAGCTATGGAATCAAAATTCTCTCGACGTCGAATGCTGTCGGCAGGGACCGGGGTTTCAGCTCTTGCGCTGACTGCGGCCTGGACGAATCGTGTAAATGCTGACGAAGACAACGGGGCCCGTGCCGACGACAACGGCAGGCGACTCAACCGTCTGGTTGTTTCACCTGCGGGGCCGAGCGACGGTGGAGACTTTGGGCCACATACTCCCGGAACCCGCACTTCCGGCCTGCAGGAAGCGTTCGATGCAGCGAAATCTCAGCGCAAAGACCTTTACATCTGTGGTGGCAGCTGGACCGAGGGAAAGAACCAACCCGTAGTTTACTTTCTGAGCACAACGCTGCAGGTTCCGTGGATGCAGGATTTCCGAATGGACAGCGGTCATGCCGTACTTCAATACACGCCAAAGACAGGCGACGCGATTGAGATTGACAGCCAAATGAGCTGCTCGTATCGCTTCGGCCTTGTCGCCAGCAATTCGAATGGCGCCGTCGTTCGACTTGCTCCAAAGACAGCCGGACCGGATCGATTCAAGGTCATCACATCGTCGGACTTTCACTTCAACGCTCTCGTCGGCGGCGGAGGTGCATGGCCTGGCGGGGAATCGTACAACAGCAATCTCGATCAGAAGATTCGTCGGATTGGTACGGGACTGTGGATCGACGGCCGCCCGGGATCAATTGACGCGAATACGATCGACGTCACCGAAATTGTCGGATGCGAGCGGGGCCTGCTGGTGGATGCGGCAAGTTCGAACAACTGGATTCGTGCCACAAACATTCACCTGTGCCACGAACATCTGGTTGTCGGAACCAGCGGCGACGATCGTCCCCGAAACAACTACATCAGTGCCTATTTGAACAGCGAAGGAATTGCCAATGCGGTTGGGCTTCGTCTGGCAGCACAATTCAATCGATTGGATCTGACAATTGGCCGCATGGGAATGTCGAGAGATGTCATTTTCGAACCCGCCGCCAGCTTCAACCTGGTGTCAGGGTTGAGTTTCTCACACGGGATCACCAATCGAGCAAAAGAGCCGACAAACCGACTGATATCGATTGACCATCGATCGGCCAATCTTCAATCACCGGCGATACCCGGAAGCGGCGAGTGGTGCCGAAACGATTCCCTTACTGCTGTCGAAGTCCGGATTGTGGATCCCGGTCGCGTCACTCAGTGGTCTGAGCGCTGCAGTGGCACGGAGTTGACATTCGCAGAAACGCTTGCGTCCGGCCAGAGTTTCGTTCTGAATCCTGGCGATTCAATATCAATCACGTACGAACAGCCGCCATCATGGCACTGGAAACCAATCGGTTAGCCCCGCTCGGGATGAACCGTTCTTCGAGATTCGCCTGATCTCCATTTGCCTCGGTGTTCAGATGCGATCGTCAGGCTACGCATGGCTCGACCGGGTGATTCCCACATAATAGGGTTGCCAATGGGACTTTTTCCCATTTTCAAAGTCACTTTCTTGACCGAGAGTTGTCGGTGGTTTGGCGCGCCGCCCCGCGCAAAACTACGAGGGGCCGCCCGCCGCAAACATCGGGCGGCCTCTTTTTGCGCGCCAGCATTTTGATTGATCACATTGCATGTTATTCTCGGCCCACGGAGGCCAGCATCTTTGTCAACGTGACGCCAAGTGCAACCGGCAGGATCCGAACCTGCGTCGCCGCTTCCGCCTGGGAGTGGCCCAAGGCGACGTCTGACCAACCGATGCTCCCACCTCGAGCCAAACGATGGACTCGTGCTACATCCAGTTTTGATTTAGGGTTGAAG
>JASLPZ010000407.1:0-5817 GCA_030744725.1 Pirellulaceae bacterium | reverse complement strand
GCAACAGTGAAACAAAACTGCCCTCCAAAAACTAGCTCAGTTCACCAGGAAATGCCAACTTTGGCGCGGCCTAGAGCTCGACTGCTCCTGAGAAGCCCGAGAATGTGATCGCCGCACAGCAGAGCAGCAGCCCGATGATCGCCGCACCGCGTCGCTTGGAATAGAGCCCCCAAACCCCCATTCCCACGCCAAAGCCAGCGATGATGATGCTCGCAAGTGGGACATAACAGGCCAGTCCTAGGCCGAGCAATCCGAGTGTAATCGCCACGACGGACCCCATGGACGCGCCGCCGAACTTGGGGTACACGGTGGCTGCGGGCGGGCCACTGCGTGAGAATTCGTCAATCGAATTGCCCTCAGCTCGACTTTTTCCATTTTATACGGCTTGCGCGAGACCGAAATCTAACACGGCGCGTATCGGCGCGGATAGTTTTTGCACGGCCTTGCCGCCTGGGACCTGTTTAAAAACCCATTCCATCCATAAGTAGCGTCGAACGCTGCCGATCATGTCGGAAAAGGTGGTAGCTTCTTTGCCGTGCCATTGCGTCGTGCGAAGGTGGGGATTGGACCAGGGCAGCGTGTCGTAGAAGATAACCACCAACGTGTAGAGGCAGAACAGACATGGGGCCATCCGCATCACGGTCTGCTGGCTCCAGCCACGAGTCGTTTCTAAGCCGAGATGCGCACGCATTTCTTGAAACGTGGTCTCAATGTTCCAGCGACCGCCATACATCTCTATCACTGCTTTCGCGGACATCGAAGTATCGGTCGTGAAAAAGTACTCGTCACGATGCGTACCTTCGAGATCACGGACAAACACCCACAGTACCGGCACAACGACCTTACCGCTTTTGTACCAATGTCCCTGGCCAGTGACGACTTCCACATTCCGCCAACCGCCGCCGTACCAACGTACACGTAATCGTTTCCTTTTCTTCTTGGCCACGACTTCCTGGGGCTTGGGCAAGGCTTTCCCTTTGACGCGGGGTCGGCCAACTTTGTCATTCTTTCGCTTCGGTGCGGGTGTAAAGAGATTTGCATCGGGAACGAACTTGCTAACCAGACTCAGACACTTGCGATGGCGATAAGCAAAGCGAGCCATGAGATGGGTTCCGTAAGCAGCGTCGCCCGCGAAAACGAACTTTCTCTCGGGAAACCAGTGCATCAGAATCGCTAGTAGGCCGCACATCAATTCCGCAGGAGTCTTGTGGCGACGCCCTTCCTGCGTGTTGCATTGCTTGCTGCGATAAAGAGCAACCAGGACCGGCAGAGCGAAGGGGCGGTTGGTGTAGGGAAGCTCGACGAGAATGGCCAAGACAATCCACTTGTGACCGTATCGGTAAGCGGTATGCGAGTGAGAACTGCGAACGGCATCGCGATGGCGGGCTTTGCCGTAAACTTTCTTGCCGCGGTGTCCATCCACTGTTTCATCTCCACACACTAGCACGCTACCATGAGGAACAAATCGACCGAGGACGAACTTGGCGATCGCGTAAGCCAGTGGCCGTGTTTTCCATCGGCGATGAGAAAACAGCCGGTGATAGGTTGAAGGATTCAATTCCTCAATCAGACTCAGCAATCGCAAAACATTCGAGACGGTTCGATCACCAACGGTTAGAATCGCAGCTGCGAAGAACAAGACAACTCGACGGGCTGTCGTCGGTCGACGAAAGGTATCAACGAGACTTTGAAGTAGCGGCGAAAAATCCTTCGGCGTGCGAATCATGAGAGCTTCCTTGCTCAAGAATGTGGTTGTGATGATTCACAAACTTGAACCAAGGAGGCTCTTTTTTCCTATATCAATCGCGTCGTCCTCGACCTGCTAAAACGGAAAAAGTCGAGCTGAGACGAGATCCGCTTATTCAAACCCAGCAAAATGCCTCGGGACCACGATTTTGAGTCGCTAAGGGGAGATGTGAATTGCGCAAAGCTGCCTAACGTGCGGAAGCCTTATCCCCGGCGTGGGCAGCCAGGCTGCATCCCCCCGGGACCAAATGCCTTGGCGCAAATTCCATCGGCGGCATAGAATGGACCGCTACACATCAGGGGCAAACTGATGGGAAGGAGGCGTTCGATGCACGCTGGATATATCCTCTTGATTTTGGCCGCCACAGGTGTTGACGAGACGTCTCAGCAAGCCAGCACATCACAGCCGGCGGAAACGCGAAAGTTTCACGAGATCAACGCCGATCTCCGTGCACTGTTTCGTCGCGAAGTCCAAGCGACGTCTGACGCCGATCGAGCGACCGCCGTTTTCGAGATGACCGAACTTTATCAAGAAATTCGCCACGATCCACGCCTCGACAGCAGCGACACGCTGACGACTTACAAAACGAAACTATGGAGCCGTCTGACGCGTATCAAGGCGGACATCAATAAGCACATTTCCCGTACCCGACGACGACGAGGCCCCGTGAAACAGTCGTTACCCGAACTATCCGAGCGTGACCTGGCTGACGCCAGTCTGGCCGCGGCAAGTACTTCGGGACACTTGGCGATGGCCGGATCAGCCATGGGTGGACCAGCCAGCGTATTCAGTCAAGGTAGCGCGCGGGGAGGTCGAGCGATTCCTGATTACGGTCCTTCGCTGGTCGCCTTGATCGAGCGAACCATTGCTCCCGAATTCTGGGACACCAACGGCGGCCCCGGTACCATCGTATACTATCAACCGCTGATGTGCCTTGTCGTCCGCGCAACCACGGAAGTTCACCACGCGATTGGCGGTGCCACGGGCGCTCTGCGAGCAGCGGGTCGGTAAACGGATGGGTAACTATAATCCTGCTCAGGTCGAATCGCCGAAGATCTCGTCCAAGTCCGAACGCTTCTGACGGCCGGAAACATCGTTCGCCAGTGCGTCTAGCAGATCGTCTTCGAGATCCGTCTCGGCGAACAGTTCGTGCCGAACTTCATTGACTTTGATCTTGGTCGTCGTTCGGCTACCGTTGACAACCGAGGCAAGCACTTCGTCGGCGGCTGCGTCCAGTTTTGACGAGGCCGGCGCGTCAGCTTGCTCGAATACGCCGGTGCCAGCCGAGTAGTTGGGTGTGGCGAAGGTTGAGAACTGCAGCAAACTCGCTTCGCCTTCACCGAGGTCGGCCAAGATAGCCGCGCGATCGAGCCCACTATTGAGTGAGATCGCCGTGAGGCCTTCGCCCTCGCCTTCACTAACCGCTTGGCTATTCAGATAATTGACGATGACCCCAACATCTCGTGAAGTCACAAATCTGTCTTCGTTGGCGTCATAGTCACGCTCGCCTGGCAGGGCACGATCTGCCTCACGTGGACCGTCACCATTCAGCGTGTTGATGACCTGAAGTGCATCGATCGGTGAAATGCTGCCATCTTTGTTCACATCGAGCCGATGGAAGACTGGGTTCTCAGGCCCTCCAGCACCGCCCTGTCCTTCACCATCCGGACCGATGGGCGGGTCGAAGTTACCGAGAATCGGCAAGCCGTATTCATCACCGAACTGCATGTACAAGTCGTTGCCGAACGGCACTGGCTCGAATGCATGCTGCAGCGTATTGACTTGGCCCGTAACGCGATTGGCTCCCGTCGGGTCTCCAGAGACCAAGAAGTACCATTCCGCACCCGCACCCGGCATCACACCAGCTCTATCGGGCACCCACAGACCAACATCGTCGATGCCGTCCTGGTCCAGGTCCGCAGCGATCGGTCTCTCCCGTACGCTCAGGAAACCGAAGTCGATCGTCTGAATCGGTCCCACTCCGAGTCCATCGTTGGCCAGGTCGAATTGGAACTGCCCGGTATTGGCAGTTTCGTTGTGCCAGGTACCCAGGTCGTCCAGACCGTCACCATCGAAGTCGCCCACGATCGGATATCCACGGAGCTGGCTATTGATCTGGGTATCGAGGACGTAGTTGCCGGTCGTATCGAGCAACCATGACGTGCCGTTGAAGATACCAACTTCGTCGCCATCGGTTGGAGCGAAGTTACCCGCAACGGGAAGACCGTTCAGTAACGTACCACTGAATCCACTCGCATTCTGATCCTGAACAACATTCGGTACTCCATCGTTATCGGTATCTACCAGGAATCGCCACGGCCCGTTGAGCCCAGCACCCACGTTTCCGTAAACGGCCAATTTGTCGAATCCGTCAGCAACGTTGCTGACCGTATCACGGAAGTTACCAGCGAAGAAGTCGTCACTGGTAAAGGCCTGGTTTGTACCGCCATTGCCGTTGCCAAACGAGTAGACAATGTCACGATTCGTGAAATCAACGTTGATTGGATCGAACGTCTCATTGCCGTTGATATCGACCCAGACGTTCCCCGAACCCCACACACCTACTTCTGGACGTGAATCGACGGTGAATCGGGCAACAAAGTCGCCGCCCGGTTGGCCATCGCCGCTGGGGAAGACCGGTGAATCATGCGGTTCGTTCAGTTGTGATTCGCCGTCCAGCGCATTTCCAGCAGGGTCCTTGATCTCATCGCTGATCGTCAGTGTAAAACGATCATCTGGCAGCGGCTCGAAGAATGTCAAGGTGATTGTGCCGGTCGCCGGACTGCCGTTGACAGCGGCAATCGGATTGTACACGACGCTCTGCAGCGGAATGATTCCTTCGGCATCGCCCTTGACTTCATAGTGACCGGGATTCTCGGCCGGGTTGCCGTTGGCGCCACGATCTTCGACCGCCTGATACAACCAATTGGTCACGCGATTTGGCAGATCTTGGACAGAAATCACCAACGAATTCACCAATGGCGTTGGCCTCAGTGTTCCGTCGCCTTCGTACTTGTGGTCAAACAAATTAAACGGGTTGCCAGCGTTGTTGATGTCAACGTCCGTGACCTGTGGACCTTGCGTGTCAATAAAGATGTCCAGGATTTGGGCTGTGTCTCCCGCACCGGTCACTTGGTTGATGTTGCCTGCAACGTCTTCGGAAACCACCAGGATGCGACGTAGGCCATCGTAGCCAAGCGCCACGGCAGCACCATTGTTATTACGAGCATCCGGATCGTTCATGTCGACTGTCGAGGTCAATTCCCATTGACCGTTCGGGAAGTCGCCAGTGGCGTTACCGAATTGGTTGTTGCCGTCAAAGGGAACGGTGTTCGTCTGGCCGAGCAACACGTCCAAGCCATCGACTGTGGAATTCTGATTAACGTCCAAGTAGACCTGTACGAAGGAGTTCGCTTCGGCCAAACCGTAGAACGTCGGCGTGCGGTCATTCGTGATTCGATCGGTGAACGAAACCTCCAACTGATTGTTCCCGGTGTTATTACCTTGGACACCGCTATCGCTGTCCGGGTGCAAACCGTCATCGGTCGACGACGTGATTCCGAAGAAGACCGGCGGGACAACCGTGTCGACCACGATCTCCAGAGATTCGCTTCGAGCACCGTAGCCGGTTTGCGTGGGTGTCGACGGATCGATGATTTGAACTCTGGCGTTGATGAAGTGGCTACCATCGGTCAGCGTCGTACTGGAACCATGAGCCGCAAGGCTAAAGTCAAATACATAAACGCCGGGTTCGGCACCAGGTTGAGCATAGCCAACAGGCACCTGCGGCTCGACTGTTCCCTGCTGCGGATCCCCCTCGATAAACACCGGCACGCGGAAACCTGCAGTGGCCGGCGTGGTTGTGACGTCAGAGATAAACGGAATCGGAATATTTTCGTCGGGTGGATTATTCGGGAACGTCGTCCCGTCGTTTCCTTGGATATCCTGCAGGAGGACGGCGTCGTCCAACCGGAAGATGATCGTCGGCTGCGCGTCGCACGTGATGTTGTCAAAGTGCGAACGGCCCGTATCACTATTCAGTCCAGACGGTGGGTTGGTCGTGCAGTCGT
>JASLPZ010000406.1:0-5828 GCA_030744725.1 Pirellulaceae bacterium | reverse complement strand
ATAGTCGCCTTTCGCTCCGCGAAAGGAACGTGCTTTCGCGGAGCGAAAGACAACAATAAAAGATCGAACACTGCTTATTGTCACTTCCGACACCGGCGCCAGGTTGCCACCCTCGAACCTACGATACGACATTAATGCCTAGACGAATCGCGCTTCTATTCGAATACCCGACACTCAACGGTGGCGAACGTTCGATGTTGCAGACGCTTGAACTGCTCGACTCACGAGAGTTCGAAATCATCGCACTGGCACCATCGGCTGGTCGACTGGCCGAGGCCTTGCGTGCCAGATCGATCCAGCATGTTCCGTTCGACCTGCGCGACGCCGATGACGTTCGCTTGCCGCGCGAGCAGGCTTGCGAACAACTTGTCGAGTCAATTCGCAACCAAGCGCCGGATCTGCTGCACGCCAACAGTCTGTCGATGGGCCGCATAACGGGCGCCGCGGCGGAAAAGCTAGCGATCCCCTGCGTCGCTCATGTACGAGACATCATCGGGCTCAGCCGAACGGCGATCAACGATCTAAACCAGAATCGCACTCTCATTGCGGTTTCGCACGCAACACGCGAATTTCACATTGCTCAAGGACTGTCCGCCGCGCGAACGCGGGTGATGCACAACGGCGTAGATGCCGATCGATTTCAGCCTCGACCGAAGACACTCTCTCTGTGCCGCGAATTGCAGGTTGCAGAAACTAGTTTCATTGTTCTCACGATTGGTCAGATCGGTCTGCGCAAGGGCCAAGACGTTCTGGCCGCCGCGGCTCTCGCGATTGCCGAAGGGTTATCACAAGTTCAATTTGTGATCGTTGGCGAGCGTAATTCTTCGAAAGACGAGACGATTGCATACGAGGCGAATATGGAATTCGAGTTTGCTCGTGCGGGCCTCGGCAACCGGCTCCACCAATTGGGCTATCGGGACGATGTTGATCATCTGATGAACGAAGCCGATCTCTTGGTCCATCCGGCCAAACAAGAGCCGCTTGGCCGAGTCCTCCTGGAGGCAGCAGCGTCCGGACTGCCGATTGTCGCCACCAATGTCGGAGGTACGACGGAGATTGTGACTGACGGTACGTCAGCACGCTTGGTCGCGCCCAACAATCACGTTCAATTGGCTGGCGCGGTGATCGGAATGGCGACCGACAAGCGACTCCGAGATCGACTTGCCGCCGCCGCTCGGCAACGTGTGACCAGCGACTTCACTCCCCGCGCAGTTGCCGACAACCTGACAAAAGTCTGGCGTCAGGCGCTGGCCGACTAATGCGCGTGCAGCCACGGACTCTCATGATGTCACGGATTAGCCCAACGTAAACTCGGGAAGCTTGACAATCTCGCCGCCTTTGAGCGCCGATTCGTGTGCACAAATACCGACGCACGTCCAGTTGGCACTGGTTGTTGCGTCCGGTCGCGGTTGACGATCCTCGAGCAAAGCGCTGACAAACTCGTGGACTAAGTGGGGATGGGAACCGCCATGCCCGCCGCCTTGGACGAACGACAGATGATCGGCGTCTTCGATTGACTGAGTGAATTTTTGAATTGGCTCAGGCAGCAAGTGCGCGTAATCGGGCACGTCGACGGGTTGGGCGATTTCTGGTTCCGGTCTCTTAGCCGTGTGCAACACGTGTGGCTGGCCTTCAGAGAGCGTCCATTCAAAACTCTTCTTGGTTCCGTAAACGTCGAAGCTCTCGCGATATTGGCGGGCGGTATCGTAAAGGGTCCGCCATATGTGCGCCGCGACGTCGCTATTGGCGATCTTGATCTGGCATGACTCGACGGCAAATTTGTTGCCGGACTTTTCGGCAATGTCGTCACGCACCCTGCCGGATCCGTAACAGGAGACTTGTTCGGCCCGACCGTCGATCAGACCCAGCACCGGGCTGACGACGTGTGTGGCGTAGTGCATCGGGATCATGCGTTCCCAATAGTCGGGCCATCCGTCCATGTCTTGCGGATGCGAGGCCTGCATGTACTGCACCTTGCCGAGTTCACCCTTTTCGTACATTTCCTTGATGAACAGGTACTCGCGACTGTAAACCACGGTCTCCGCCATCATGTATCTGAGGCCTGTCTCGCGAACCTTTTCGACAATCTGTCGACACTCGTCGATCGTCGTCGCCATTGGCACGGTACACATGACGTGTTTGCCAGCATCCAACGCCTTCAGTGACATCCAGGCGTGATCGGGGATTGGACTGTTGATGTGCACGAAGTCGATGTCGGAATCCGCCAACACGTCGTCGTAGTTTGTGTACCGTTTGTCGATTCCGAGCGCATCGCCGACTTTGTTCAATTCGGTTTCGTTGCGTCGACAAATGGCGATAACCGCCGCATTCGGATGGCTTTGGTAAATGGGAATGAACTCGGCACCAAAACCCAGTCCGACCATCGCTACATTCACAACGTCACTCATCGGTTTCCTTTCGCTGCCAGGCAGGGCCTATCGCTGGTTATCGTACTCTTTTTTCAACGCCGATGTTCCTTCACGAAAGCGAACTGCAAATGTTCGGCTTTCCGCCCGCAACCGTAGGTTGTAGCGATCGACGCTGCTCGCAGGTAGATTATACATCGACAACGCACGATGCAATCATGCTTCCGGCCCTGAATGCAACTTGGAGTACACGCATGAGAATCCTCTCGAAGTTGGGCCCTTGCCCGTGGTTGCTGCGTCCCTGGATGCCGTGCCCGTGGATGCTGTACGCGTGCTTGCTTACCGCAGCTGTCAGCCAGGCCGCCGAAACTGACACGCCCAGTGCGGCGCAGGCGCTAGGTCGCTCGCGGGCCGCGGTCTCAATACAACCCGACGGTCTATATATCTGCGAAGCGGAGGAGTTTCAAACCTCGACGTCGTCTAGCACGGGGTGGCAGGCAAAGCGGTTTGGCGAAAACTACTACGCGGCCACGTTTGCCAACTCATTTCTCAGCCGCCAGGCTTTTCTCGGCGCGCCCGAGCAGTGTGATCGGACCATCGCGACAATCAACGTGGATATCAAGGAATCTGGTCGATACCTGGTGCTGGTGCGTTATGAAGCGGCCTATCGTTTTGAAACCCAGTTTCGTGTGCAAGTCGAACAGGCCGGCAAGACGGTGTTGGACCGACCCTATGGTTCGCGCGACCAACTGAAGATCTGGGCCTTTAGCCAGAAACTGAAAAAAGAAGTCGGCTGGAGCTGGGGCGCCGTTGAGAACACCGTTTGGGAAGGACACGATGCCTTTGCGAATCTGAAGCCAGGACGCGCGCAGATCCGCCTGATCGCCGGCAAGCAACCCGAGCCCGCCGCTCGGCGCAACATCGATCTGGTCATGCTGACCGCCGACACGGAACAGGTCCAGATGCGGATCGAAAAGGAGAACTACCTCCCCTTGGATGGTATGCTCACACAGTCGGGTGATGTCTACCTGCGCGTCACAAATCGTGGCAGCAAACCACTCACATTTTCCGGCAAGAAGGCGATCGGTGGCGGGAACTGGCAACAGCATTCACCCTACTGGGTGCACCTTCGCACGTGGAAGACGCCGTCGATTGTCGATCTGCTACCCGGAAAAACCAGCGACTGGGTCGAAGTGGGTGGCACCATGGACGCGTTGGCCGACGGTCAGTGGTTTTGGACCGGCAACGGCGACTACGAGGCCGAGTTTGGATTGAACAGCGCCGCAGGGAAGATCGACTCGCTCGGCAGATTCGCCGGCAACGGTGATCTCGCTCTCGCTGCGGATGGTGACACCCGCTATTCAAGACGGCTGCGTAAGCAAGATCAGGTGTTGTACGACCTGCTCGACTATCTCAAGGAGGAAGACCCAGCGCCGCATGGTCGTACGCCAGAAAAGACGATTATCTACGCGTCGACTTTCAAACCGCTCGACCAAAGCAAACATGCAGCCGCCGTTGGCCAGTTCAAACAGATGTTCGCCTTGTCCGACACCAGCGGCGAGTCGGCCCGTGGCCGCGGCTACGTCGATGTGCGCGGCGTCGCGACACCAAAGTTGGCCGAGTATTGTGAAAAACTCGGTGACAATGCCAAGAACATTGCGGTCGTCAGCTTGGGCGATGAAATCGGTTTGCCCTCACCACGCGGCACGGAAGCCAACGACGGATTTCGCGCGTGGCTCCAAGCTCGCGGCATGAAGCCGGCCGACGTTCGCTCAAATGCCGGTAACGATTGGACCAAAGTTGTCTTTGACATCGACCCCATGTCAAGAGCAACTCAGCCCGGCGTTTTCTACTGGTCGAAGCGCTTTCAGTATCATTTTGGTATCCAGACGATCAAACAACGAACTGACATCCTGCGGAATCACTTACCCAACGCCGGTATCGGCGCGAATTTCTCGCCGCACTACCCGCAGGAGCATATGTTCCTGGGTGAAGTCTTCAAATGGATATCCGTCTTTCGCGACAGCGGCATGACGTTACCGTGGAGCGAAGATTACATCTGGCAAGTTCCCGTCGCCACACCGCAATTGAACAACATCAATCTCGATCTCTTTCGCGCCGCGAATCGGCATCACCCCGATCGCAAGATCATCTACTACGTGATGCCGCACATGCCGAACAACACGCCGAATCAGTGGCGCCGGCTGTTCTTCGGGGCGCTCGGTCACGGTATGAAGATCGTCGATCTATTCGAATTTCGTCCAGTGCACGTCGCTTACACGGAGAATCACGTCGACGATCCAGCGATGTACAAAATGGTGTTGGGGAGCTTTCGCGAACTCGGGTTGTTCGAGGATATCGTTCAGGACGGTCAGGTCCGTGCAGGCCAGGCGGCGCTGTGGTTCAGTGAAACGGGAGATATCTGGGGCGATAGCCACGATTCGTTCGCACCCGCCAAGCGAACACTGTACACGGCGATTCGCCATCAGCAGATTCCGCTCGACATTGTTGTCGAGCAAGACGCGCTCGACGGCACATTGACGCAATACAAGACGCTATATCTCACCGATGCCCATGTGAGTCGTGCGGCCTCTGCCAAGATCGCCTCCTGGGTCAAAGCCGGTGGAAACCTGTTCGCAACGGCGGGCGCCGGAATGTTTGACGAATTGAACGGGCCGAACGAGTCGCTGCGCAAGGCACTGGGTGTCGTGCCGAAATCGATGGACGCGCCCCCCGAATCGCGCGTCGTCTTTACGAAACAGGACTTGCCATTCGCCCGCGTTTTCGACAGGGCCACACTGCAGGCGTCTCCAACGGTTTCAACCTCACCCGAACCAAGCGAGACGGTCGCGATACCGGTCGTCGGCGCTCGCAGTCGTTTCCAAACTGACGATGCCGAAGTGCGATACACGTTTTCCGATGGCTCGCCTGCGGTAGCCCGCAACAAGGTCGGTCGTGGAGTGACTACCTACTGTGGCTTCTTGCCGGGTCTCAGTTATTATCATCCGGCGGTTCCGAAACGGCCGGTGGATCGTGGTGCCACCGACGATGCGATGATCCACTTTCTGCCGACGGAATTCAACACGCAGGCCGCAGAGTTGATCGCGTCTACCGCCACCAATGTGGCGCGGCCCGTCGTCTGCAGCAATCCGCTTGTGGAGACCACCGTGATCGAATCGACACACGGCGCCGTCATTCCCTTAGTCAACTGGACGCAACAGCCGATCAAGGCGTTGCAAGTGACAATCTCGATCCGCACGCCCACTGCCAAAGTCTCATTGGCCAGCGGCCGTAGCGTGGGCGTCCAGCAAACCGACAGTGGTCGTGTTCTTACCTTTGACCTCGATGTGGCTGACGCATTGATATTGCGATAACAGCATTCGTTCTGCACTTTCTGAGAAAACGTCTTCAATTGGTATCCACTAAAAAAGGCTCTTCTATCATGCTGCGGTTGCAAACAAA
>JASLPZ010000405.1:0-5846 GCA_030744725.1 Pirellulaceae bacterium | reverse complement strand
GCGGCGAAGCCCCAGGCCCGCCGCAACCTTCTCTTCGAGCCGGCAGGAGAGAGCTGGGAACGGAGTTCTCCCGGGGGTTTGCGGATTTCTAGCGGTTAGTTTACTCTGACGTCTCCCGGCCTGCCAAAGGGCAGGGGAGGGGAGACGCTGGGTGTGTGGCGGGTCTCGGCGTCGCGAAAAACCATCAATGAGCCGCCCAATAAGTCGCCGCGCAGCAGCCCCTGAGAAAGCAACCAAAATGAGAAAAGCGCCCTTCCGTTCCCTCATCCTGCCCGTTTGCTCGCTGGCCCTGCTCGTTGCGTTTTCTGGCTGTCCGCCCAGTGGAGGCAAACAGACGCAGGCAACATTAGATGAACTGAAACAAGACGCAAAAGCAGTCTCGGCAGCCGTCGATGCGGAACACAAAGAGCTGGTCGAACTACGAGAAATGGTCGCGACCATCGAAGACGCATCCGCCGCCGCGATTGAGGGCCTTGTCGTCGATGATGCTAGTGCGTCGAACGTGCTGAAGCGCAACGAAGCAGGTCATGTCGTTGCTGTCGACCTCACATCGCGTGGCAAACGTGAAGACGTGGCAAGTCTATCCGGGCTACTGTACTTGGAAGAACTTCACTTGCCGCTGTCGGACGTAAACGACGAGTCGCTGCCGAGCATCCTGCAACTCAAAAAACTGCGTACTCTAGATCTGTCGGAGAGTGGAATCTCCGATGCCGGTATCGAATTGCTGAAGCAACTGCCGGCGCTCGAGGATCTCAATTTGCAACGGACGAGCATCACGGATACCGCGTTCGAATACCTCAGTGAATGCCCGACGCTCAAGAGAATCCGCGTAGCGCGAACGTTCGTCTCGGATTCCGGTTTAGAACATCTTAAGGATCAGCAGATCCTTGAACTTTTGGATTTTCGCGACTGTAGTTTGTTGACTGATGCAGGCCTTGAACATCTGAAAAACCTCAAGAACCTCAAGGATCTGAAAGTATGGGGTTCGCAGATCACGGACGCAGGTTTGGATCACCTGCAGGGCATGACGAAGTTGAAGGTGCTTTCCCTGCAGGACACAGGGGTCACGGACGCGGGTATGAGCAAAATCACCAACCTTGCGAACCTGGAGACCTTGGTCCTCATGCGGTGTTTTGTCACGAGTGAAGGGACGCCGGCGCTGTCAAAATTGTCCAAATTGCGACGGCTCGACTTGCGTGGAACGTTAGTCAATGATGACGGTATGGTGGACTTGGCGACGCTGAAAGAACTGCGCGAGTTAGATCTCAGCGAGTCGATTGTTGGGAATTCGGGACTCGAGGCGTTGGCCAAGTTGCCGAAACTGGAAAAACTCAACCTGTGGGGTACCCGTGTCGGCGACGCCGGCATGAAGTACGTAGCCACTATTACAAGCCTGAAAGCGTTGAATTTGGATCGCGTGGGGTTACCCTCCGACAACGTCGTGCTGACGGATGGCGGCGTAAAACAGCTCGCCAGCCTCGAAAACCTCGAGTCGTTGCATTTGGGCAACGCCCAGATTGGAAAAGCCGCCATGGAGTCGCTTGCCGGGCTAAAAAAACTGAAACGCCTGGACATCCCGTTCTGCGAAAACGTGTCAGACGAGGATGTCAAAAATCTGACCGCAGCGCTACCGGAATTGCAAGTAACGCGATAAAACATCGAACATCCAACATCGAATGTTCCACAGTCCACGTTCCACATTCGATGTTGGATGTTCAAAAGCCTTATGCCACATTCCATGATGCCGAACAATCTCATCAGGAGGAGCCAACGCACTGTTGTGCAGAGATGGACCACCCGGATCAGTTGCGTTGGTTTACTGGCTATGTGCGCGGTTTTGGCAGGTCGGAATGGCTGCGGCGGTGGTGGAGGCGCAAAGAATGCTTCGTTCCCCAATCCGTACGATACACAAGCTGAAGATGTCCCGCTGCTGACTCCCGAACAGGCACGCCAAAGCCTAACTGTGCCGGCTGGTTTCAGCGTGTCTCTGTTTGCAGCGGAACCTGCGATTCAGCAGCCGATTGCCATGGCAACGGACCAACGGGACCGTCTGTGGGTCGCAGAGAACTACACATATGCCGAACGCGAGCGAGACTACGACACCGAATTACGAGATCGAATCATTATTCTCGAAGACGCCAACCACGATGGCCAATTCGATCGACGGACGGTGTTTTGGGATCAGGCACTCAGGTTGACGAGCATCGAGATCGGCTTTGGAGGTGTGTGGGCTTTGTGCGCTCCCGATCTGTTGTTCATACCAGACGCCAATGGCGATGACATTCCCGACGGCCCTCCGGTTGTTGTGTTGGACGGGTGGGACGGAGAATCGATTCGCCACAACATTGTCAACGGTCTCCGCTGGGGGCCCGATGGTTGGTTGTACGGCCGCCATGGAATCACGACCACATCGCTGGTCGGCACGCCCGGAACTCAGCCTGAACAACGAGTTCGCATGGATTGTGGCATTTGGCGTTACCATCCAACGCAAAAGAAGTTCGAAGTCGTATGTCGTGGTACGACGAACCCTTGGGGTATGGACTGGGACGATCATGGGCAGATGTTCTTTATCAACACGGTGATTGGCCATCTCTGGCACGTGGTTCCAGGTGCCTACATGCAGCGGATGTACGGCGAGCACCTCGATCCCAATCTGTTCGAGTTGATTGGGCAAACGGCCGACCATTTTCATTGGGACACGACTGAATCCTGGGGCGACATAAAGAAGCTGGGTGTGACAAATACAACGGATCAAGCAGGCGGCGGTCATGCCCACTGCGGTATGATGATCTATTTGGGGAATCAGTGGCCGCGTAAGTATCGAAACCAATTGTTCACCGCAAATCTGCACGGTCGCCGCATCAATGTGGATCGCTTGCAGCGGGCCGGCGCGACGTACACCGGTCTTCACGAACCTGATATTCTCTCCGCAAACGACCCGTGGTTTCGTTGCATCGAGCTTTGCTACGGCGCCGATGGAGGTGTCTATCTGGCGGACTGGTCGGACATTGGCGAATGCCATGAAAACGACGGTGTCCATCGTGGCTCGGGACGCATTTACAAGATGACGTATGGCCACGAGGGCAGGGGAGGAGGGGCGGCGGGCGGACAGGATCTGTCGAAACTCGGCAATGGCGCGCTGGTTCAGTTACAGTTGCACACCAATGATTGGTTTGTCCGGCAGGCACGGCGGCTATTGCAGGAGAGGTCGTTGGTGGCGACGGATCTCTCGGATGTCCACGCGCAGCTGTTTCGACTGTACGAACAACAGACCGACGACGTGACGCGCCAACTACGTGCCCTATGGTGTCTACATGTCACCGGTGGGCTGGACGAAGCGTGGTTGATCGACCAATTAGGCCACAAGAACGAGCACGTGCGAACATGGGCTATCCAGCTGCTCGTCGACGACGGAGTTGTGCCCCCGAATGTCCAGCGTGCGATTGAGCAACAGGCAAAGACCGAATCCTCAGGCCTGGTGCTTACATTTCTGGCTTCGTCTTTGCGGCGTATGCCTCCCGAAAAGCGGTGGACGTTAGCCACCACTCTGGCCCAGCGCGACGAGTTCGCTCAAGATCGTGTGTATCCGTTGATGGTCTGGTATGGCATCGAACCAGCCGTCGTCGAGCAGCCGGAGGCAGCCGTCACGCTGATCGCTGCAATTCAAGTTCCCAAAGTCCGAGAATTCATTGCCAGGCGACTTACCGCCGAGATCGACAGACAGCCGCTGGCTGTCGACGCCTTGGTCAAGTTGCTGGTGAGGCCTGGCGCGGAAGACGTACGCCGGGACATTCTCAATGGCATGTCGGCGGCGCTGAAAGGATGGCGGCAGGCGAAGCAGCCAGCGCCCTGGGCCGCAGTTGCCAAGACGCTTGCGACGGATGCCAACGAAGGGGTGCGTGTGGCTGTACGAGAACTCTCGTTGGTTTTCGGAGACGGTCGCGCGATGGACGAGTTGCGTGAAATTGCGGCCTCAAAACCAGCGGGCTTGGATGCACGCCGGGCGGCAATTCGCGCTTTGGTTGCGTCGCGAGACGACAAGATCGTGCCGTTGTTGCAGGAGTTGCTTCGCCATCGTGAACTGGCTGGCGATGCCGCACAAGGCCTTGCGGCGTTCAACCATCCCCGCACGGCGGACTTGCTGATTGATGCGTTCGGGGAATTCAAGCAGTTGCCTCGGGAAGCGGCAATGGCGGTTCTCGTTTCACGTCCGTTCTATGCCGAGACATTACTGAAGGCCGTCGCCGACGGAAAGGTCGACCGGCGATATGTCTCGCCGTTTCAATTGCGTCAGATGCAGACGTTGAATGTTGCTGCGGTGGATCAGCGGATTTCCGACCTGTGGCCTGAGTTGAAGAAGGTGTCCGCCGAGAAAGTCGAATCGATCGTTGCCTACCGCAAGCGGTTGAATGCCGAAACGCTTGCCAGTGCCGACCCGTCGGCAGGCCGTGTCACCTTCCAACGCACTTGCGTGCAGTGTCATAAGCTATTTGGCGCGGGGGGCAAAGTCGGCCCCGACTTGACCGGTGCCCAACGACACAATCTGAATTATCTATTGGAGAACATCATCGATCCGAGCGCGACAGTCTCCAAGGATTTTCATATGTCGGTTGTCATTACTGAAGACGGACGCGTGCTGAACGGCATCGTGACCGCCCAAACTGACCGAACGCTGACGTTACAGACACCGACGGATCGACTACTGCTGGCTCAAGACGAGATCGAAGAGGTTCGTAAGTCGAATCTATCCATGATGCCCGAGCGGATGTTGGATGGTCTCACGGGCGATCAAGCGCGCGACTTAATCGGTTACCTGATGTCGCAGCAGCAAGTCCCGTTGCCGGATCAAACGACGGTGGAGCGCGAGACGCAATAGCAACAGGGCCAACCCGCGAACATCAGTCGTACAAGTGAAATATGGAGTTCATCGACAACAGTTTGATTTCGTTTTTGCGGTAGCGCGCCACGGAAACACCGCAGTTGTCTTGATTGACGGATCGCACTTGTGCGAGTGGCAAGCCTATCAGTTGCGCAAGAAATGCTCGGTTAACCAGGTTG
This sequence comes from Pirellulaceae bacterium, assembly GCA_030744725.1. Classification (GTDB taxonomy): domain Bacteria; phylum Planctomycetota; class Planctomycetia; order Pirellulales; family Pirellulaceae; genus ARS98. The sequence goes on along the minus strand of JASLPZ010000405.1, from coordinate 788 downwards.
TGCCCAACAACCACGATCTGCTCGCCAAGATTCGACGCCAACAGTTCTTCCATCGCCGGCTGAACGCGACGGAAGAGGTCTGTCACATTTTCTCCGCCGGCGTATCCATGTTTCGCAGGGTCGGCCATGAATTGGTGATACCGTTGGGGTTCACTGACAGCGATCTCTTGCCAGCTTCGGCCTTCCCAATCGCCAACGTCGATCTCTTGAATGCCGTCGACGATTTCCACATTCAATCTGTGCGGCTTCGCGATGACCTCGGCAGTCTGGCGAGCCCGCAGTAACGGGCTGGCATACACCCGACGAATCGTCTGGTGCGCCAACAACTCGGCTGTGCGCCCCGCCTGCCGGTGGCCCGCAACGGACAGTGGCACATCCGTTCGGCCTTGGAGCAGTGGCGGGTCGGCCAGATTGTTGTCCGTGGCTCCATGGCGGACCATGAAGAGGATGCAGGAATCGGGTGACGTGGTTGGTGGCATGTTGGTCAGTTCTTGGGAGGCATGATGAACCTGATAGTAGATGGGCTAGGCTTTGTCTTAGAACCAAGACAACTGGCCGCGAAGCGGCACCATTAGACCCTCTACTGCTTGTGGGAGAGGGATAGGGTGAGGGTATTTGGTTCTAAGACAAGGCCTAGCCTTGGCAATTGTAGCAGGAGGCTAAGGTCACGGATTCTAAGAGCTTCGCCACGGATGTTCTAGTGAGGCTGTGCCTCGGACCGATGCGACCTATCGCTCGATTGCGGCGACCCGCTCCCCGACCAACCTGCGGTCGGTGCCCGTCGCTGA
>JASLPZ010000404.1:0-5847 GCA_030744725.1 Pirellulaceae bacterium | reverse complement strand
ACCTAGAAACGGTAGCACTGATAGCGGCCCATTTCCCTGGATTCCACCGATTTAATACCGTTCCGGGAATCGCTGGCCGATGGTGGTTCATATGTTCGCCATCATGATGATGCCCCTGGTGCTGCTGCCGGCGGTCGGGGCGCTGGTGATCGAATTGCTCTTGGACAAGTTCGCGGGAGGACGTTGGTTCCCTTTGTATTTGATTACGTCGGCCGTGGAGTTCCCGCTCGCCGTGATCTTCTACCGCTTCCTGTTAACCAAGCAAGGTCACCTTTTACAGCACCGTGAGGCCAAGATCTTGGAGGTCGTCTCCTCGAATGTCGAATAGGCATTTGCGGCGTTGCCTATGACAGGCCCACACGACCTCACAACTCGAGATTGTGTTCCTTGAGTTTCTTGTGCAACGTATTGCGGTTGATGCCCAATTTGGCAGCAGCTTTGGTTTGCACGTTGTTGCAGGCCAGCATAACCTGCGCGATCAGTTCGCGTTCCAGCCGATTCACGATTTTGTTATGCAAGCTGTCTTCGCCCGGTCCAGCGTTGGCCAGCCCTTGTTGCACCATTTCGTAGGTCAATGACTCCATGTCGGCGCCGCGTAATTGGGAAGCCCGTTGTTCCTTGCCGCCGTGCACCACTTCGGGCAACAAATCCAGCGCCAGTTCATCGGAATCGGCCATCACGACGGCCCGTTCAACGTAGTTCTGCAGTTCACGAACGTTGCCCGGCCAGTGGTATTCTTGCATCGCTTTCATGGCCTGCGGATCGATATGCACGACAAATCGGTCGTTGGCTTCGCTGTACACGGCCAAGAAGTGGGCGACCAGTTCCGAGATGTCTTCGCGACGATCACGAAGAGGTGGAATGCTGATGGGGACGACATTAAGTCGCCAGTATAGATCTTCGCGAAACCGTTCGGCTTCAACTTCGTCCATCAAGTTGCGATTGCTGGCCGCAATCACGCGCGTATCGACACGCAACGTTTGTGTATCGCCAACCCGCTCGAATTCGCGCTCTTGGAGCACTCGGAGCAGTTTGACCTGCAGGTGCATCGTGGTCGAGTTTATCTCATCCAGAAAAATGGTCCCCGTATGCGCTGCTTCGAACCGACCAGTGCGATTGTTTACGGCTCCCGTAAACGATCCGCGGACGTGACCAAAGAGCTCGCTTTCCAGCAGGCTCTCGCTGAGCGCGCCGCAATTGACTTTGACGAAGGGTCGACCGTGGCGATCGCTCAGTTGATGAATGGCGTTGGCAATCAGCTCTTTGCCGGTACCAGTTTCGCCCAGAAGAAGAACCGAAGCGTTGCTCCGCGCGACACGACGAGTGGTGCGATACACTTTCTGCATCGCTACACCGGATCCGATGATCCCGGTGATCGGCGGACCAAGCGTCTCCGAGTTGTTGAGATGACCGAACGAGGACATCAGTGGCGGTGACCGTAGATCTCACGCGATGATTGCGCGTTGATCATTCTTCGGTAGTGACACCAGCATCGGCATCTGGTTTGGATTGAGTGGGTGCCTCGATCGCATCAAGGATAGAACCCAGAACTTCTTGTGTCTCGACGTTAGCGGTGGCGCTTTCGTTGTAACGATCGTATTGGGCCAGGATCTCTCCTCGGGTCAATAGGATACCGCGGCGCTTGATGGACGCCTCGAAGGCCTTGGCCGCGGCCTGTCGATCCAGCAACGGTCTGGCCAACTGGTTCGCAACCTCGATCAGCGTTCGCTGGGCATCGGGTGTGGCCAGCAGGCCAAGCGCCATCGCTGCCTGATCCGCGATGAGGCTGTTGGCCAGCGCACCACGGACTGACGATTCGTACCGGACGAGATCGTAGAAAGCGTAGGTTTCTGGCTCGCTTGCCAGTCTGGCTATTTGTTGGAGGGCGAATTCGGCATGCGCGATCCGTTCGTCAGTCCCCAGCCGGCTGCGTCCAGCGATCTTCACGAGGCGACGTGTTTGAATACGTGCCCCTTCGGTCGAGTGGAGGCGAGGAAATGCAATCGCCAGCGGGTCAGTTTGCGTCAGGTGGTCCATCCGCCTGGCGCGCTCCTGGCGCGTCATCACGCCCAGCGGTAGGTTGCGCGTACGCGGGTCGCGACGTAACTGCTGCATCAGCTCGGCAACTGCCGGTCGGTCAATCGCGTCACTGATCAAAACGAACTGATAGTCAGGCGACGCGTGAGCCAATTTGATCGCCTGATTGCCCGTCTGCGCGGTGTCCGCTTCGAAGCCCAGTTCGCGAAACATGCCGACGACAAACTGGCCGAAGTCGGTACGCGGATGAGCGACCAGAATGCGGCGCGTGCCTCCGGTTCTGGCAAAAAAGGCCAGTGCCTCCACCAGATAGCTTGACCCGGGATAAGGCCGCTGAGGGTCCAGCTGCAGGATCACTCGAGCAGCTGCGAATCGCATCCGTCGATCTTCATGCAACAGCATCTGTGTCAACGACCCAGGGCGACCGTCTGTCGTCGCCAGCAGCGATGCGTCGCCGATCTTGCCCAGCACTTCGACGGCACCAATTGCACCGGCAACCTGGTCATTCTTCAGGGCGAATTCAAAAACCTCTAGGACGGTGTCAACGCCTCCCGCCGCAGTCTCGGCAAATGCGGTGCCGGCTTCTGTCGCCAGTGGCGTGGAATGGCCACCCAGCGTCTTTTCAGTATGCAGGGCTGTTGCCAAGTACAAATTGCGAAATAGCAGCTTGTCCGGATTCAGCAGATAGAGTTCTCGTGTCAAGTGCCGCGCTTTCAGCAAGGCCGTTTGTTCGAAGTCAATTTGCTGTTGCGTGGCGGCACGATTCGTGTCGTCCCACTGCCAAACCGTGGTCGTGGTTCGATTATCATGTGCAGCAGCGCGTTGGTCTGCTAGATAGGTCCGCGCGCGGCGTTCAAGATAGATCTCGGCCTCCCGCTGTGTTGGCAAGGCACCCACGATATTGAGCAACGCCTGACGGGCAACGTTCTTGACTTGGGGCGTGCTATCTGCCGCGAGGGATGGACGAAGCAAGAACGGTGTTGCCCCACGAGCGGACAATCGACCCAGGATACTCAGCACTTGAACCTGCAACGTAGGATCGGATGTGGTAACCGCGCTGACCACAATCTCAGTCAACGGCATCGACTTATTGCGGAACTGCACTTCGACCGGTGGTGTCAAGATGGTGACTAGCCCGTCACGCACAACTCGATGTTCAGCAGCCCGACTCGCGTCGCCCAGGACTTGCAGCATCGCATTGATGGCTGCGTCTTGAGCCTCCCGGAGGTCGACGATCGCGGTATATCGCTGAGCAGGATCGGGATCAGAAAGCTGGCGTATGAGCGGCGCCACACGATCGCGCGCGGCTTGATTCGCCGCTTCCATCACACTCCTGGCAATTGTAGTGCCAGCTGGCTGAAGGAGTTCCTCTTGAGCGATACGAAAAAAGATCCCTGAGCGAAATCGCTTGTGTAATTCTACCAATTGCCCCGGCGTGAGAGTCATCGCATTTAGTCGATCAGCAAAGGTCTTGGCGACATCTGGACGACCGTAGTCCAGCAAGATCTCGATCGAACGAACGAGATTGGCCGGTGACGTCGGTTTGGCGTCGACGATGCTCTTGATCAGGGGATCAGCATCCTCGCCGGGCTTTGCCTGATCTGCGGGGCCAGGGCTGGGCGCCGGTTCAGGTGCCGCTGTCGTAGTGCCACCAAACGGGTCGCCAAACGGATCCTGCGCGGAGAGCGAAAGCGGCACCACGAGGACGCTTAGCGTTGATATCAAGAAGGCGAGTGATGTCGATTTCGTCGTCGTCATGGATGTACTCTCGAAGATGCAAACCGATGCGGGCTAATCATGTCTTTCCTAAGTGATCGACAGTCGTTCTCTCCATAGCGTGACCTGTTTGGCGACTTCTTTCGGTGCCGTCGAGCCGTGGCTGCGAAATGCCCTGACCGCTTTTTCCACACCAAGGACCTTGTAAACGTCATCGCCAAGTCCGGCGTGTGCCGCGTCAAAGACTTCAGAGGGAAGGCCGGACAAGGGCACTGGCCGGTCTTTCGCTTGCCGCACCAAATCGCCAACTAGATGGTGTGCATTGCGGTGTGGTACTCCACACTGAATCAGATACTCCATTAATGTCGTGGCATCCAGGTAACCGTCCTCCAACCGGGCCGCGATCGTGTCCCTCTGCAGTTCGGCACCCGCCACCAGCGGCGCGGCCAATTTCAAACACGCGCTGACGGTATCCACCGCGTCGAACAACGCTGGCTTGTCTTCCTGCAAGTCCCGGTTGTAGGCCAGCGGCAGGCCCTTAACGAGCACTAACAACGTCTGCAGGTTGCCGATCACGCGGCTGGTCTTGCCACGGATCAACTCCAGAACGTCCGGGTTGATCTTCTGAGGCATGATGGATGAACCGGTACAGAAATCGTGTGGCAACTTGATGAAGCCAAATTCTACCGTCGACCACAGAATCCACTCTTCGGCCCAGCTGCTCAAATGTTCGGCGATCATCGTCAGGCAAAAAGCCGTCTCCAGGACAAAATCCCGGTCGCTGGAGGAATCGATGCTGTTGGCCGAGATTGCTTCAAATTCAAGTCGCGCCGCGACGTCCTGGCGATCAATCGACAGCGTTGTTCCGGCCACGGCGGCTGTCCCCAACGTGCAGACATTGACCCGATGCCGGCAGTCACGCAGGCGATCCCGGTCGCGCTGCAGTTTCTCGCAATAGGCCAACCAGTAATGTGGTGCCAGAACGGGTTGCGCGCGCTGAAGATGCGTATAGGCTGGAAGAATCACGTCCATGTCCTGGTCGCACCGCGACACGAAGGCATCCTGCAAGGCGGGGATGAGCCGACGATCAATCTCGTCGATCGCGTCGCGGACCCACAGCCGAAAGTCCGTCGAGACCTGATCGTTGCGACTGCGACCTGTGTGCAGTTTCCGGCCGATATCGCCCAGACGATCGATCAACGCCTGCTCGATGTGCATGTGAATGTCTTCGAGTTCGATCCGTAGCTCAAAGCGATTTTCAGCAATTTCGTCTCGAATCTCCAACAGTGCGGCTTCAATCTGCTGCTGCTCGTCCTGGCTGATCAGATTCTGCGCCGCCAGCATCTGGCTATGAGCGATGGATCCGGCAATGTCATGCGTGTAAAGGCGGTGGTCGAAGCTGACGCTTTCGGTGAACTGCTCAACACGCTGATCGGTGGCAGCACCAAACACACCAGATCTGGAAGGAGTGGCCAACGTCGAGTGCCTCGCATCTTCTCAAAGTGCCCGATACAACAGAAACTCCACAACCTATTCATGCTAAATGCCTTACATTCGAGTGTCAACGAGCGGTCTGGGGGGTTGCCCAATAATTGGGCAGGTCCTTGCTGAATATGGACCGATCTGAGTCCGATGGTGACGGATGAGACGGTTATCGACCGCGATGAGCAAAGACCTGCGGTCTGTCGCCGCCCTTTGCACGATCTCGAAGAGCCAACCGAATTTGACGGCCCGAAGGCAAGCTGCGCAAGGCGGGATACCCGTCATCATATTGACGGCCCATGCAAAGGCCGGTGACCAGAAGAAGTGCATTCATGCCGGCTGCAATGTCTACACGACCAAGCCCTGAGCACGAGACGTTCGAAAGTAAGTGCGGAACCGCTACCTAGCCTCTCCTCCGTGTGTTGAGGAAGCACAATCGTCCAAACAAACAGTCCGTATGTCACAGGTTCGTGGTGTGTCGTCGATGTCAGCAAACGAATCTTACGCCGGATTCCGTTGCGTTTGAGAAAACGGTCAATTGCCTTACGCGCCGGGCCATCTTTGAGCAGCCGCGAAGTTGCGAATCGTGTTTGCATCCGAAGCGATTGGATC
>JASLPZ010000403.1:0-5897 GCA_030744725.1 Pirellulaceae bacterium | reverse complement strand
GATTCCGGTCTGCTGAACCGACCTGATGAAAAAGGCTTCGCGCCACTGCACAAGGCGGCCCTGGCCGGGCAAATGGATACTGTTACTTTGCTGTTAGATTCGGGGGCGGAGATCAACGTCAAGCAGTCGACGTTTCAAGGCACTCCGCTGCAATATGCCGCTGCACGGGGGCATCTGGACGTTGTCAAGCTGCTTGTCGATCGGAATGCCAATCTCAACGCCAAGGACACACGACGTCGGACACCACTCGACTGGGCCGACACGAATGGGCACGCACAGATCGTCCAGATTCTGCGACCTCTCACAAAAGTGGGGGAAGCCCCCACCGCTACGAAACAACCGGCTCCCAAAACGAAGCCGCTCGTTGCGATTCCGAAGTCGAAGCAAACAGGCACTCCACCCGCTAGTCTGACGCCGTACAAGCCAACATCAGGAAACATCTGGCTTGCCGCCGCACAAGGAAAAACTGACGATGTACGACATTTCCTCAAGGCGAATCGCGCTCTGCTCAATCAACTTGATGAAAACGGCTTCGCCCCACTGCACCGGGCGTGCAGTACTGGCCAGCTCGAAGTCGTTGAAGTCCTGTTGGATTCAGCTGTCGAGATAAATGTCCGGCAGGCAACTCATCAAGGTACGCCGCTGCAATACGCGGTGGACAACGGGCACACCCACGTCGTAACGATGTTGTTAGATGCTGGAGCGGAAGTTGACGCGGCGGATGACCTTGGGCGCACTCCACTAATCTGGGCAACAATGAAAAGCCGGACGGATATCGTGCGACTGCTACTTAATCACGAGGCGAACATTTATGCGATGATGAAAGGCGGACGGACGGCGCTTCAATTTGCGCAGCAGAAAGATAATGATGAGATCGCACAGTTGTTGACAACAGCCGCCAGCGTTCAATCGGGAACTCTCGACAAACGGTTGGCCGTCGCGCTTAACAAGCGCCAGGCCGACATCGTTGCAGAGTTGCTGAAACGGGGAGCAAAACTCCCCCCTGCATCGGCCAAACTCGAGTCCGTCTTCCATCGGGCGGCGGCGGGTGGTGACCTGCGAATGGTCCAAGTGCTCATCCCGCATATCACGGACATCGACCATCCGGATCATCTTGGACGAACTGCACTCATGTTTGCCGCCAACGCGGGCCATACACACGTGGTTGCAGAACTAGCCAGGCTCGGGGCCGATGTGAACCTGAAGACTTCAGGAAACTGGACGGCACTACATGTTGCCGTCAAAGCAGGCCAACAGGAGACGGCGCAACGATTGATCGACCTGGGTGCCGACTTCCAAGTGAAGAATTCTCAAGGTAAGACACCACTGGCTTTGAATCCGGAGATGACGTTCAACCTGACGCGTTCAAAAGACGTTTCTGCATCGCCGGGCAACGCGTCTTCAGCGAAAAACACGGCTTCGCCGCTCAAAGATGAGCCGAAGCGCCAGGGCACGCTGGTCATGAACGACAAGACCTATAGGCTCCAAAACGCCATGGCCTACACGATTGTCAAGCAGTCCAGAAAGCTGATGACGGTGGTGTTGAGCGAGAAGCCAGCGATTCAAAATGTGCCAGACGAACGACGGAAAGGGCGCGAACCGGGCGCCTTCGTGTTCGGGCCGCGTGTGAAGTTGCGATTTGACGAATCTGGCAAGCTGACCTACTTGAACGTCGTGGCCGATAATCACTCAATCAACATCGACCGGCCCAACTTCGTAAAGACAGTGTTCGCAGTCAAGAATGGCAAAGTCCGTGGTACAGCATCGATGCAGAATCCACAGAAACCGAATTTCGCTTCCGCTTCCTACCGTTTCGACGTGACCTTTGACGTCGAAATACTGCGTGGGGAGGAAGATTGAAAGCGAGAAGGCGGAATCGAATCACGGGTCGACTCATCGTGATGTAGGACGCATTGCAGGATGCAGTTTCAAGTCCTACACCGGTTGGCTGGGGTCGACGGGCACACAAGCGACGCTTTGATCGGTGAGCCCCCAGCCCAGGTCGCTGATTTCTGGGGGCTCACTACGCTCGACCCCAGCCACGCTTGGTGAAATCCGGTTTTGAAAGTTCACTTGCGGTTACCTTCTTGTAACGAAGGTGAGAGAAAGAAATGGATGGCTGATTCTCAGCTGCAATCCGTACAACTTCTTACGTCACATCAGGCGAGTGTGTATGCTAACAACGAACCAATGAGTAATTGTCGCATTTGTAGGACGGGCACTCCTGCCGTCGCCAACGATCAGACGGGCAGGAGTGCCCGTCCTACAATCGCTTCGCGACAGTTGCTTCTTGGCTGATCCTAACGTGAACGAGGTGGCGACGAACCGGCGCGCTCGACTAGACGAGCGATTCCTTGGTTTTGATGGTCATCGATCGCGGATGTTCAACTGGCTCAGTGACTTTGTTACGCTCCTACGCCCCAACATGGAGCGAGTGGTCCATGAGATGAAAATCTGGTTGACCATTCCGGAAGACTAGGTCTACAAAAACATACCGAAATAAGCCGTGAAAAGGTGAGAAGGGACAAGATGAAGCCAATTTCCAAACGACCGTTATGCCTGGCGGCATACCTCACAATCTGTGTCGCCGTTCTCGCACCGATGATTCTTCTCGCAGAGTCAACGCCGCCGAACATCATCTTCTTCTTGGTCGATGACTACGACAAACCGGAGACGAGCGTCTATGGCGGGAACGTCTTGACGCCCAACCTCGATCGGTTGGCTCGGGAAGGCATGACGATGTCGAACGCTCACGTCACGAGTACTGTCTGCACGCCTTCGCGTTACACTTGCCTGACGGGGCGTTACGCCGGATCTTCAACGTCGGAGTACTATCGCTATGAGTGTCCTCTAGGCCAGCAGGGTTTGCCCGCTTTCAACGTCGAGTTGGAACCAGATAACATGAATGTGGGCCAAGTTCTCACAGACCACGGATACGCAACGGGGTTTGTCGGCAAGTACCACGTGGGCCCGCACATCGACCAATCGAATGCCGCGGATTTCGATTGGAATTATCTCCACAAAGGAGATGCCTTCACTGCCGAGATTGGCCGCATGAAGCAGCACAATCAAAAGCGTGCCTGCGAGTTGATTCGCGAGCGTGGTTTTACCTGGGTCGAGAATATCTATTGGGCGAACATGAAAGCTCCGTTCAAAGGACACAATCCGGAGTGGACGATCGATGCCGCGCTGGAGTTCATCGACCAGCATAAGGACGGACCTTTCTATCTGCACTATGCCACCACGTTGCTGCACGGACCGAACGGCGAGTGGTACAAGTCACTGAGCAAGCCGCTGGTCACCGACGAGGGAATGCTTGAAAAGCCGATCGGGCTGATGGATCGCCGGAGCGTGATGCACCGAATCAAACAGGCTGGACTTACCGAACAGGAAGCCGGGTATTTGTGGATGGACGACAGCCTGGGGATGCTGCTCGACCGCCTGGACAAACACGCCATCGCCGACAACACGATCGTACTGTTTCTCGCCGATCACGGTTCGGTCTACAAAGGATCACTGCTGAAGAACCGCGGCACCGAAGTGCCTTGCCTGATTCGCTGGCCGGCAAAGATCAAACCCGGCGTACGGTGCGACGAGCTGATTCAGAATACCGATTTTGTACCGACTTGGTTCGACGTCGCGAATGTCGCTCTGCCAGCTGACTACCAGATCGACGGTGTCAGCATTACACCGCTGTTTGATGATCCCAACAAGGCGGTTCGAAAGCACGTGTACGGCGAGATGGGCCCTGCTCGATCGGTCAAAACAAAAGACTGGAACTACATTGCCCTACGATATACGAAAGAGCAGATTGAATCGATCAAGAGCAATCATCGATCCGTCAAGCAGTTGATGGGGCTAAGTGGTGGCGTGTCACGAGCAAGGGACCACTCCGACGCCTTTGATGCCGACCAGCTCTATGACTTAATGAATGACTCTGAAGAGACGACCAACGTGGCGAGGGACCCGGCGAATCGCAAGCGGCTTCGAGAAATGAAACGGATGCTGAAGCAAGAACTTGAACAATTCCCCAACCGTCCATTCGGCGAATTCGTTCCAGGCGGAAATGCAGTCCCGGGCAAGGAACAGAAAGACCTGGCACCGATGCTCAGGAAGTTTGCTGCCAAGCTGAAATAGTGTTGTGGTGCACGCTCATCGCCTCGCAACCGAACTCCCAGACTCCAGCCAAGATCGAAGACAGAAGGCCCATGAGAGCGAAATGAGAGCAATCCAAATTGTCAGGACCAACAAAGTGATTTGTCGACAGTTATTCGCCGTTCTATCGATCTTCGTCGCGGCATCGGCAACCGCAGCAGAACGACCCAACGTGATCTTCTTTGCGTTGGATGACCTCTGCGATTGGGTCGGTCCTCTTGGGTATGAACAAGCCCAAACGCCTAATATGGATGCGCTGGCGCGATCAGGAGTCACCTTCTCCAACGCACACACTGCTGGCACATTCTGCGCGCCGTCACGAACGGCGATCTTCACCGGCCGCCACGCTTCAACGACAGGCTGTTACACAACGGAGGTCTATTTCCACGACCATCCGGACCTGCAGCCTTTGCAGATGACTTTCCAAAAAGGAGGTTACAAAACCTTCGGAACGGGCAAACTCTTCCATCATCCGGCTGGCTACGTCGATCTGCGAGGATGGGAGCAGTTTTTTGTTCGTAGCGAGAGGCAGAAGCGAGAAGGTTGGCCGCTGGATTCGTGGACCGATGAGACTCCCATCCCGCAGCCTTATCCGAACAGCATCTACAACATCGGCCGCAAGCCGGCCAACAGGTTCTTTCTCGAATGGGGAAAAGTGCCCAACGACAGGGAAGAAGAGATGGCGGATACGATCCGCACTAATTGGGCTTGCGACATTCTCCGCCAACGCCACGATGGCCCCTTCTTTCTTGGCGTTGGGCTGTACACGCCGCATTTCCCAAACTACGCGCCCCAGAAGTATTTCGACCTTTACGATGTCGAGGCGATCAAGCCGCCGCTTTACAAAGAAGACGATCTTGACGACCTGCCCGAGAAAGTGAAGAAAGCCAAGACCAACCGAAGTCGGATTCATCAACGACTAGTCGAGACCGACTCCGTCGAGCACGCGATTCACGGCTACCTCGCTTCGGTTTCTTACGCCGACGCGATGCTCGGCCGAGTTCTGCGAACGCTCCGAGAGAGCCCTTACGCTGACAACACAATCGTCATTCTGTGGAGCGATCACGGCTATCACCACGGCGAGAAAGGCGATTGGGGAAAGCACACACTTTGGGAACGCACCTCAAACGTGCCGCTTATCTGGTCGGGCGGCGGCATAGCCAAGGGAGCAGACGTCCAGGCAACGGTGAGCCTTATCGACATGTATCCAACACTGATCGACATCTGCGGCCTACCCGCCGTCGACGGACTCGACGGAACGTCGCTTGCCGGAACTCTAAAAGACCCATCCACTGCCCGTGACCGGAACGTGTTGCTGCCTTACCTGGAACCAGGCGGATACGCCATCATCAATCAAACGTGGCGCTACATCCACTACAGCGACAGTACTGAGGAGCTTTACAACGTTAAGAACGATCCACACGAGTGGAATAACCTGGCGAGCGATTCAAGACATCGCGAGGTGAAGCAAGAGCTTCTGGCTGTTGCTCCAGAGAACTTTGCGCCTGCCGGAACTCCGAAGAAGACGCTACGGCTCGTAACAGAGAATGAACTGTTCCACTGGGACGTGAAGCGGCGAGCCCGGTGACGACGGACATATCCTCCAGGTCGTTGCCAGCCAGTGCCGCGTGAAAATTCCTCAACGGCATTGGGCGAGGGAGAGCTTCCGCTATGGCCGCTGGCCGTCCGCGAACCACTCGTTGGCCAGATCCGGAGCCAAGTCGGCAAGAAGTTCGTCGATG
>JASLPZ010000402.1:0-5988 GCA_030744725.1 Pirellulaceae bacterium | reverse complement strand
GCAACAATTAATCGACGCCCTGGAAAACTACCTAAGTCTCGCCATTTAAGCAGACGAATATCTGCGAAAGTTCAGGTACGTCAAGCGAAGAAATTCGGCCGTCCGCGCGCCATCAATCGCGCACACCCATCAAAGATCGTCGATGCGACCAAGTCCACGTTGTCGTGGACACCGAATGCAGTTGCGCGAGCCCGAATCTGATGGCGGTTTGTCCATCTTCAGAAGATTCGGCTCTCACCCAATGGATGGCGGATGATGTGACGTCTGCCCGACCTCTAAGGTTTCAGAGCGATCAAAAAACTCACGCGGCGTTTGGACTACCGCAAGCACTGCGCACCTCAGCTGTGGATTGAGAACGGATCCGACTCTACTGGGCCTCGGCACGCAGCAGTTTCACCCGAAAACGCTGTGGGACGCTCCAGGTAGAGCCTGCGCTCGCTGCATTGGCGATCCACGTGCTCTACGGGCATCACTCTCCAAACCGGAGAGTCGGTCCGACCGGGGCTCGGAAACGAGCATGAGATTCACTCAGATCTTCGAAGGCTGGAATGTTAGCTCGGAGACCCTTGGATTGCGGTCGGATTAGAACGCTGCGCTGGATGCGGATGTTGGGGTGAATGAGAGGAGGCAGGCCATCGAATGCGACTGGATCGCGGAACTGGTCGCCATCGGCTGCTCTTGTTGACATGAGCAGGGAGTAGTCCGCGTTTTCGCTGAGCTTCACCGGCTCTTTCAAGGGAAAGTACCGGAATGAATTATGCAACTCCCCCGCCTCTCCGGCGGCGATCGCGACTCTCGCAATTTCCGTTTGCATTTGCGATTCCAACTTCACGAGTCGTAGAACATGTGGTGCGCTGATATGGCGGCGATTCTTCTGGGTAACGAATCGAGATGGCTGGTCGTTCTCGTCATCGTCAGGGACGGAGCGAGCAGCTCGAACCGGTCGGTCAGCGTCATGGTCGTCCCAAAGACCTAGATGCGTGACAAGTTTCGTTCCGCTCCCGCTGCGCAACCGGAATTCGAAACCGATCTCTCCGCTAACGTCATTTCGCAGGTTGTGCCAGCCTGGGGTAGCGAACAGTTCCGGGCTGTCCGAAAGCTTCAGTTCTCTGGCGTGGCCGCGGTTGTGGATTTCCAACAGTTTGGCTGCGAGCTGAGTGGCCACACTATTGGACCGCTCGCCGAACGTTTCGCCGTCTTCGTAGAGATTCTTCGCGAGGTCATAGAAGACCGTGGGACTGGAAGCGCCGCGCGCGCCTTGTGAGGACCAGCGGCCCCAGGGCATGGCCAGGCCGCCATCGACGATGAGCTTGTGCTGTCCCCGGCGGATCGCGAGCGCATCATTCAGGAAAGGTGGCCCGAGATGGCAGAAGAAGACTCGCAGGCGCGTGTCGGGAGAGTGGGGAGCGCCCATCCAGTAGTCGAAGACGTCGTAACTGTCGTGAGCTTCATCAGGTGCAAGCGAGTGTCCAACAATACGAGCGACCGTCGCATAGAGGTCGGTCAACGTCACGATCGATCGATTCAGTTTTCCCCCTTTTAGAACCGCTGGCCACGAAACGATGAACGGGACACGGATGCCGCCTTCCCACAGCTTCGCCTTCTTACCACGCAGGCCGCCGCTCTCCTGATTCCGGCCGAGGTTGTCACCAATATTCGGCCCGTTGTCGCTCGTGAAGATCAAAAGCGTGTTTTCAATCAGCTTGTGTCCCGGCCAGCGAAGATCGTTGGTCGTCTCGAGCTTCTGCAAAAGCCTTCCTAACACGACATCGTTTTCCAGGACCATGTCTTCTCGATCGCCGGCGTCCTGGTTGTCGGAGTAGACGCTCTGGCCTCTGATCGGCGTTCCAGCGATTTCATCCGGAACGGCATAGTCGCCTTGCGGGTTCCTCTGAAAGTGATTCGCGTTGGGCGCATAGTAGAGGAAGAACGGCGCGGCAGCGTCCTTTGACCGTCGATCGATAAACGCCTCGGCTTCGCTAAGGTACAACGGCCCGAGCTTTCGCAGATCCCAGTCGGGGGCGGCAAGGATTCGACCTTCGCGTTTCTTCATTCCGATCAGCTTCATCCGGCTGCGGTCGGTAAATACGAAGCGGTCGTTGCGAATCAGGACACGTGGTTCGGTGTCGAGTGGGTCTTCCGTGTTTCCCGGCACGCCAAAGAACTCGTCGAAGCCGTGATGCGTCGGCCCGTCGAGCAACGGCTTCGTAAAGTCCGCATCGTGAAAGTAGAAGTCGTCGGCGGGGTTTCCCTCTCCATCGTCGAACAACATGCCGACGTGGTACTTGCCAATTCCAGCAGTCCGATATCCATTGACCTGAAGCATTTCGGGTAGCGTCGTCAGTGCTCGCTGGATCATCGGAGTATTCGGGCCATGCGGTAGCCAACCCTGGTACTTCAGATACGACCGATGCGCGAATCGTCCAGTTAACAATGAATAGCGCGTCGAACTGCACATAGACGCCGGCGCGTAACCATCGGTAAACACCATGGAAGCGCGAGCAAAGCGTTCGAGATTCGGAGTCCGAAGCGTCCGCTCGATGGGCGGCGCCGCGGTACTCAGCCGCACACCGAGATAGGCGCTGGTATCCCCGATCCCCATATCGTCCGCCATCATGAGGATGATATTGGGCTTCGAAGGTCGTTCTTCAGCCCGAAGGTCTATGGAACAACGTGCCGATAGAGCAGCAACCGCTACAACGAAGGGCAGACTGTATGTGTTCGTCGTTATACCGTCCAGGAACTTCTTCATGATGAATAACTCGGGCTTTCTGCGACGGATCGCAGCTCGGTACAGCTGCCAACCTGTCCTCAGGAGTCGATGGACGACTCCGTTCCTGGTTCCACGCCTCGACAGGTGCGGCGTTTGGTCTCTACTTGTGGCTGACCTTAGAATGCCAACTCATGCGATACACTCTTCAATTGGCGTCACCCGTTCGACCCCGACCAGCTTCTGATTCAGTCCGCTGTAAAAGTAGGAGAGCTTATTCGGGTCGAGGCCCAATTGGTGTAGCACTGTTGCGTGCAGGTTCTTCACGTGAAAGGGCTTGTCGACTGCCGCGGAGCCAAGTTCATCCGTCTCGCCGACGCTGACGCCGCCTTTGATTCCTCCACCAGCCATCCACATGGTGAACCCATACGAGTTGTGATCGCGCCCACTCCCCTTCGTGTATTCGGCCGTCGGCTGCCGTCCAAACTCACCGCCCCAGATCACCAGGGTTTCATCGAGCATACCTCGGTCTTTCAGATCCTGCAGCAAACCTGCGATCGGTTTGTCCGTCGCTCCCGCATGATGGTTATGGTTCTTTTCTAAATCGCCATGAGCGTCCCAATTGTCGTCGTTGTGTGCTCCGCCAGAATAGACTTGGATAAAGCGAACACCTCTTTCAACCAGCCGACGCGCGAGAAGGCATCGCTTGCCAAAGTCCCGCGTCGAGGGATCATCCATGCCGTACAGTTTCTCGGTCTGTTCGGTTTCCTTGTCGATCTCCACGGCTTCCGAAGCTGTTGCCTGCATGCCGTAGGCCAACTCGTAGCTCGCGATTCTCGCGTCGAGATCAGCGTTACCCGCTCGGGTTGAAGCGTGACGCTTGTTGGCTCGTTGAATGGAGTCAATCACGTCTCGCTGAATGCCGCCGCGCATGTGTGCCGGTGGAGCAAGGTCGAGGACCGGCGCGCCGTCGGTCTTGAAATGAGTGCCCTGGTAGCTCGCAGGCATATAGCCACTCGACCAGTTCTTTGCGCCGTTGATCGGACCACCAGTCTTGTCGAGCATCACAACGTAACCCGGCAGGTTTTGATTGACCGTACCAAGCCCATAGGTTGCCCATGATCCTAGCGAGGGACTGCCGCTTAGGACCCTACCTGAATTCATCATGAACATCGCAGAACCGTGGATTGGAGAGTCCGCGGTCATCGAATGGATAAAGGCGATGTCATCAACGTGCGTTGCCACGTTGGGAAACAAAGAACTCACCCATTTGCCACACTCTCCGTATGGCTGGAATTTCCAGCGTGGCTCAACTACTCGCCCACCGTCTTTCTTACCGCCACGACCAAACGTTTTCACATCAACCGTCTTGCCGTCCATTCCGATCATCTGCGGTTTGTAGTCGAACGTGTCAATGTGACTTGGTCCGCCATACATGAATAAGAAGATGACCGCTTTGGCTTTGGGTCGATGATGTGGTTTCCTTGGGGCAAGCGGGTTGATGAATCCCGTCTTCCCATCGGCTTGATGGGCGAGGAAGCCGTCAGCGCTCAGCATCGAAGCTAATGCCGCAGACCCGAATCCGGCTCCGGTCTGCCACAGGAATTCGCGTCGAGTTCGTCGGCAGAATGCGTTTCGTCTATTTGACATGCCAGTTATCTCTCTCATCAACCCTTGTCGATCTCTCGAAAGTTCGGACAAAGGGAACCGTGAATATGGTGTTCGCCAAGCGTTACGACTCCGATCAATCGACGAATATGAATTCGTTCCAATTCAGTATGGACAGACACGCCAATTCGAAAGACTCGACTGCAGACTTTTTGTGATCCGTCTCGAGCTTCCTGATCAGCTCCACGAGATCATCAAGTTCCACTTGAGTTGCTTGTCGCGCGTAAACGAGTTCGAACGCAGCGTTCAGTTTCTGCCGTGCGTTTCCGTCAATCGTTTGATCGATTTTCGTGGCGACACGTTTTGCCTGAGCATGAACAAACTCGCTATTCAACAAAGCCAACGCCTGTCCGGGTTGCAACGTTGTAAAACGCGCTTCGCAGGAACGGTCGGTGTCGGGCAGATCGAAAACAGACAACATCGGAGTCAGCAACGAACGTTTTACATGGATGTAAATGCTTCGCCTGTTTCTTTCCTCTTCACTCGAAGCGCCCCATCCCTTGCCAGGCACCGATTGACGAGCAAGCACTTCTTGAGGCAGTTTCTCGTAGAAGCTGGGGCCATACAGCTTGGGATTCAAGGAGCCGTTCACGGCCAACAGGGAGTCGCGAACTTCTTCAGCGCTGAGCCGCCTCACGTCAAACCGCCAAAACAAATCGTTGGCAGGATCCTTCGCGAACCCGGCTTCATTCAGAGATGACGACATCTGATACGCCTGGCTCGTCATGATCATTTTGTGCAGCGCCTTTAGCTTCCACCCGTTCTGAGTGAACTGAGCCGCAAGATAGTCAAGCAGCTCTGGATGCGTCGGCGGGGAGCCAAGCTGGCCGAAGTTGTTACTCGATCGAACGATGCCGCGCCCAAAATGAAACTGCCACACTCGATTGGCCATGACGCGCGCGGTCATCCGATTCCCTGGCGCCGTGATCCAGGCTGCGAGAACCTTGCGCCGCCCAGCCGTTTTTGCATCACTCTTCGGGCTGGGGATTCTCGGCGGATCGGACTGAAACAGCTCAGGGAATCCCGGACTGACTTCGTCTTGCGGAACGTGCGGGTTGCCGCGAAACAGAACGCGAGTTACCGGCGGATTCGGGTTGCACCGCGCCACGCTGAGGACGGTCTCGCGATTCGGAAACTCCTTGATCGCTTTCCGATTCGCGTTGATCTTCCTGATCAGCGACAGTCGAAACTTACAGTCGTCGTCAGAGAGATGTTCCTTCAGCTTTTCCCGCAGAACTTGTTTCCGCTGCTTACCCTCGGTCTTCCGTTGATCCTCCGCAGACATCTTCACGATTCCGCGCTGCTCAACGACCAGTAGATCGGCATTCCATTCATCGACTTCCTTGTTCAGCCTGGCGAACTTGTCGCGCAGTTCCGGCGGAGAAACGTCATGACTGATATTGCGCCCTTTCTGATCGTACGGCTCAATGTCTGACACGAACGAAACCATCTTGTAGTAGTCCGCCTGGGAGATGGGATCGATCTTATGATCGTGACAGCGTGCGCAGTTGATGGTCAGCCCGAGGAAAACCTGGCTGATCGTGGTGACGATGTCATCAAGTTCGTCGGCGCGAGCCAGAGCGCGGTCCGCCGGCGCATTGTCGAAAATC
>JASLPZ010000401.1:0-5989 GCA_030744725.1 Pirellulaceae bacterium | reverse complement strand
TTTCCCATGTCGGCGAATTGTACCAAGTCACCGCTGGACTCAACAAGTATTCCATTTGGCATATACCGCCATGCAACAGGCGAGGCTGCTGTTTGGGGAGATTTGAACCGGCCGACGCCAATCTCGTTACGGTCAGGCCGTCCAATAGCTAAGAGAAGGCAGTCTCCCGGCCGCGCGTCTGCGCGGCCGGGAGCTTTGCATGATGGATTGATACCTTGCATTGTTCCTTCCCGGGGACTGTCACTCCCATGCCGGTTCCGCCGTTGGCACGGTGGTTAACGACGTGAGTTCGCTGGCCAGCAGGTTGAGTGTCAGGTCGGGATCGGTTGGGACGTCGCGAAGCCAGCGCGTGAATTGGTGAAGCATCAATCCGGCGGCGACACAAGCGGTGTAGATTGTACTGCGACTCGTGCACCGCCCCGTTTGTGCATCGGATTGTGAGAAGAGCGTCGTTGCGTAGTGTGAGTCGATACTTGGGCTAGACGCCGTAAGCACGCGCACCACCTCGCCCAGCATCCTCGCATCGCACCAGAAGCTGCAGCGATCCTTGGCGGTACGCCAGATCGCAGATCTGGCTGAAATCGAATCGACGCAGCAGAAGACAGCCGAACCGATCCGCTGCTTTGATCGATAGCGATCGTGGATCGTCTGGACGGCAATGGACGGGTCAAGTCGCGTGATCGTGGCTTCGACAGTCTCTACCTTGGCCAAACCGATATCGGCAACTGCGTACCCCTGCGTCGTCGTATTGGATAAGTCAACATCATCAAAGTCAATCAGTTGAAGTCGCGGCACTCCAATGGCAGCAAGCTGCAGCGCAACATTTCTCCCGACCGCGCCAACACCAATGACAGTTGCGCTGCAGTTCGCGGGTCGAGGGCGAGGCACGAAGTCGCGTTGTCGCGCGAAGCGATCATCGAGACCATCATTCATCGTGGACTAACCTTAAGTTGGGACGATCCGAGTCGTCTTCTGTGACCTGCAGCCATTCGTGGTACCAGTCTTCTTCCCAGGGATCCTGATAGCCGAACGGATCGGACAACCTCTGCTTGGCATCGACCGTCGCAACGTCATGCACAGAATCCGCGAACTCCTGACTCCACGCAGCCCGGTCGCTGGCCGGAAAGTCGGATTCGTAGTCGATCGTGACACCGAGCTCGATGTCTCCGCCTGGACCACTGTTGAATCGCAATCGGGTATACGTTTCGCCACTTCGTGCGATGATGAACATCACGGCCCACTCAGCGCGACCGAACACTCGATCGAAGGTCTCCTCGTCTGTAGCGCTAGGCAACGGACAATCACCAGGATGTGTATGCAGCCAACATCTCCCAAACGACTCCGGCTGGCGACCAGCGTCAACTTGCTCGTCAAAGAAATCGGCCACCGCCTCGTCGCGAAACGCAACGGTCACTGGAGTGCAGTCCTGCTGACCGGCGGTCAAGGGCTTCCGGCGACTCTTGGCGGCTCGCGGCGTCAGACCGACGCCAGCCGTCCGCAGTTCGTCCGCCGGTTGAACACGATCGAGGGCGCCCTTGTGGAGCTTGCCGATAAATGGATTGGCTTGCTCGGCCAGCACGCGCTGCATCGCCAGCTTCGCTTCGTACACGCGGGCGAGGTCCGCCATCTCGACCCGCTCGTTTCCTTGGGAAAGTGCTTCCTGCGTGGCACTACGAACAAGGGTCATCAGGTAATCCGGAACACCGCGCGTAGCCAGAAAGAACCGGCCGGCCAGGTCTGCTTCCGCCAACTTGGATTCTTTCGCTAACGGAAGCGATGCGTCCAACTTCTTCAGCATCCCGCAGAACTCACGCCGCCCGGTAGGGAGTGACTCCACCGGTTCGCCAACCCCTGCTTGCCGCTTCATGCGGCCTTCGCAGTTCTCGATGCTGTCCGGCGCCGGGGATGGCTTCGTGACTTTTTTCGTGCTGGACACTTCGGCGGCTCCTTGACGGAAGTTGGGCGATGTACGTGAGCACGGACCAGTTCCATGAGCCGGTCTTCTGAGTCGTCTTCAAAGTCGTCCCAATCAATCGATCCTGAATTCCGCTCGATCGTCTTGCAGATGCGGGTCACGGTTTGGCGAGATACACTGTTGGCCGGGTTCACCGTGTCAACGGGCGCATAGAGTAGTCTTGGACTATGCAGCGTGTGCAGAACGAGGCGCGACGACTCCGGCCGGACAACAATCAAGTTCCGTTTGCCCGAAAAGACGACCGTTCCGACTCCCCACTGGGTCGTTTTGGTTAGTGCGGCGACAATCGTTGCGTACAGTGGATCCGCGGCCGCATGGCTCGGCGCCAGCTGCAGACTCCGGCCAGCAAGCAATGTCAGGTCGAGCGACGTCGCGCTGATGAATTGCACGAGAACGATCTTCTTGTCATCCACCGGACTGATACTCTGGAGGTCGGATGCGTTGAGTTCGACCATCTCATCGGCCGAATAGGCAAACGCCTTCCCGATTTCGCGCGGTTCGAGCACACCGTGCTTCGGACAACGCCTGGGCTGCTCAATTCTGCATCCGCATCCAGCATGTACTTGGCACAGTTGCGTGCCCGCAGAACTCTGGACAGCAGGAAATGCCTTGACGGGAACCATCAGCCGATCCAGCTGCAGCTGACCACACCAACTCGCTCGGCCCGGGCGCGGTCGACCACACCGTCTTGCGGTGACTTCCGCCTCCTTGACTCGTTTCTTCACGTTTCCCCCTTTCGTGGATGAAATAGACTCGGTACGGCTAGCTGCCTTCGACGACGCGGACGTGCGCGCATGCTGAGTACCTCGCGCCAAAACCGTGAATCGCACCGAAATAATGCGAAATCGGCCCCGGAAAACGTCCCTCTGAAAGCTATCCCGGGACCACCATCGTATTTTGACGTCCTTTTCTCAGTTATTTAGAAGTCGATGGCTGGTCGTAGCGACGGCGATTCCCGCAGCAAAGACGGATCAGACGCGGGTGCATCAAACACTTGTCTTGTCATAGCGCTGCAGCGCGAATCGGCCCTCCGCACCTTCATCGGTTTGAGGGTGAGTGAAGACTCGCCGTCCCATTCGATCGCTCGGCGACCGTGGCAATCTATCTGCGTAGCCGCCGTGCTCTTGGATCTCGCGTCATCGGGAAGCACGCTTGGAGCTCAACCGATCCGCATCCCCGGATGTACGAAACCCAAAAGCCGAAGTGCAGTTTTGACTACGCGGGGCGAAGTAATCCGAAGTTTGCTCTGAAGACTGCGAAAGTCAAACTGTCACGCGGATTAAGTCGCGGAGGTTTGCGTCATTTGCGTCACCTCCGCGCTTTAGCACAACATCGTCCTGCTGGCGGACGATGCAACCGCCATCTCGAAGCAAACTGCGCAATTCACGGCGGCAAAGTTCCGTCGGGTTCCCCGCGTGCGTGTAGCGAATCGCCGGTCTATCATTGTGACTGCACCCTTTTGACAGCTTCCAGTGACCGCGCTAATCAAGTTTTTCTTGCTTCGGAGTGCCTCCTTGAGTTCCCTAAGGCCATCCTCAAACTTCCCCACCAGGAAAATCATAAGACCGATGCGAAGACTGCTCTTATTGCTGTTTTGTTGTGTCTGCTTCACAACTGAGGTAACCGCCGCTCAGCGCCCGAATGTGCTGCTGATCCTATGCGACGATCTGGGCTATTCCGATCTGGGCTGTTACGGCGGCGAGATTCGCACGCCGAATCTCGATCGACTCGCAGCGGACGGGATGCGCTTCACTCAGTTTTATAACTGTGCTGTCTGTGTCACGACTCGGTCGGCGCTGCTGACTGGGCTGTTCCCGCGCCAAGCGAAGCGGCCTCGTTTGCGGACGAACATGATCACGCTGGGTGAGGCTCTGGGGCAGGCCGGCTATGCAACGTCGCTGACGGGAAAGTGGCATCTTGGTAGTGAGCCGCCGCTACGACCGATCGATCGTGGCTTCGATGAGTACTACGGCGTACTCGACGGTTGCTGCAACTTCTTCAATCCGGCGAAACAGGATCCTGTGTTCTACAACGGCGGTCGGTTCCGGCCGTTCGCTCACAACGACGAGCGAATAACGGAGTTTCCTGAAGGCTATTACACAACCGACGCATTTTCAGATCACGCCGCAGCGACGATCAAACGCTTCGCCAAAGGCGAGAAGCCGTTCTTCGTGCATCTGTGTTACACCGCTCCGCACTTTCCGCTGCACGCATTCGCCGAAGATATTGCGCAATATCGCGGTAAGTACTCGGATGGTTATCTCGCGATGCGCGAGCGGCGACACAAGCGGCAGGCCAAACTGGGCCTGTTCGCTTCATTGCCGAAACTCTCGGCCGAAGAGGATAAGAAGGGCGACTACCGCTACGACTACGACGTTCCTGATTGGGAGAAGCTGTCTGTCGCCGAACGGAATCGCGAGGAAGCCCGCATGGAAGCGTACGCTGCCATGGTCGATCGAATGGATCGCGGCATCGGGCGAGTCCTCGCAGCGCTCGATGAAGCCGACGTCGCAGACAACACCGTGGTGATGTTCCTGTCGGACAACGGCGGCTGTGCGACATGGCCGAGCGGACGGCCCGGACAGGAAGAAGGTTTCTTTGAATACAACAAAGATGTGCCGGTCGGCGACGGCCGCGGTTACGAGTTTGTTGGCAAAGGCTGGGGTTGGGCGCAGAATGCTCCGTTCCGTCAGTTCAAGACGTGGTGTTACGAGGGCGGCATCGCCACACCGATGATCGTCCGCTGGCCGGGCAAGGTCGCACGCGGCTCGATTGCACATCAGGTCGGCCACATCATCGACTTCATGCCGACGCTACTCGAACTAGCCGAAAGTGATTATCCGCGTGAGTTCAAAGGCAACGTAATTCTCCCAGTCGAAGGCAAGAGTCTTTTACCGATCTTCCGCGGTCAAAAACGTGACGGGCACAAGTCATTAAGTTGGGAGTTATTCGGCAATCGCGCGATCCGACAGGGCGATTGGAAACTCGTCTGGGGAGCAAGTGAGAAGCGGTGGGAACTGTACGACCTGAAAACTGACCGCAGCGAAACGAATAACTTCGCCGCAACATTCCCTGAGCGCGTGACGGCCATGGCCCGCGACTGGGAAGCGTGGCGCGAGAGGGTGGAAAGACAGGAAGATTGAGGACAAGAATATGTGAGGCAGGATTCTTCATTTTTCTGTCCTCGATCTCACTGTCCCACGACCAGATACAACGTCTCATGAAACAACTCCCAATTACTTCACTCGTCGTGGTCGTGCTGCTCTTACCAGCAATTGCTGGGTCACAGCAAACGCTCCCACCGCATGATTTAGTCGGTAAACGTTTCGTTCCCAGCGACGTCGATTTTGGTCGTCCGGTTTACGAAGCATCCTTCGACGATCCCGATGAGTTGAATGACTGGAAGCTGGAAGGCGGAGACGTTGCCCGTGTGACCGACGATGGCAACCTGCTGTTGAAGAGCGAGAAGCATCAGGTCTTCTGGCTCACAAGACAGATTCCGGCGGACTTCCTGCTGGAGTTCACCGTGCGGCCTCATGATCGGAAGCAGGGGCTGAACATCGTCTTCTTCAACACGACCGGGCTGAACGGCGAGAACATTTTCAAGGCGCCGATCAAGCCGCGGGATGGAACGTTCAAACAGTACTGGAACGGCGATCTGAAGAGTTATCACGTTTCCTACTGGGCGGGAGCCGGAGCGAACGCGGGCACACGCGGCGGGCAGGCGAATCTGCGGAAGAACAAGGGCAAAGTGCTGATCGCCAGCGGTAACGATCTCATCACTGGCGGCGAAACCGGAACGTTTCAAACCGTGCGGATCTACAAAAGCGGCGGCACGATTCGCGTGATGGTCGATGATGTGGTTGCGGTTGCTTTCGATGATGATAAGCCGCTCGAAATGCCCGGCTGGATCGGCTTTCGACAAATGGGCCACACGCTCAGTTGTCGATATGGCCATGTCAAAGTCTGGCCGCTGCGCGAAATGACCGCTAATTCGTTTCCCAGCATCGAAAA
>JASLPZ010000400.1:0-6004 GCA_030744725.1 Pirellulaceae bacterium | reverse complement strand
CAAGATGCATCTCCAAGCCGTATAGTTTGCCAATCTGCCCGGACTCCATGATGGCCCGCGCGGCGACGATCTCCGGATTGGTGCGGTTGGCCAGCGCGAGCATCAGATGGCGATGCTTGGAATCCGCTTTGTTCACCAGCG
The DNA here is from genome assembly GCA_030744725.1 of Pirellulaceae bacterium. GTDB lineage: Bacteria > Planctomycetota > Planctomycetia > Pirellulales > Pirellulaceae > ARS98. Next base: position 5,863 of record JASLPZ010000400.1, on the reverse strand, counting down.
GCACAAAGTCCTTGGTGCGAACGCAAGCGGGTTTCTCGGCAAACACATGGCAGTCCGCGTCGAGCGCGTCATTGATGACCGGTGGAGCGAGCTGAGCTTCCATGGTCACCAGTACCATCGACGGACGATGTCCGCGAAGCAACGTGCCATGGTCGCGGACAATCTTTTTCAGCTTGTCACCCAGAACCCGCCGTGCCTCGTCGTCCCATCGACCATCGGGATCGACGAGCACCACCTCATCACATTGCTCGGCGGCGGCAAGTGCCTGCAAGTAAAGACCGACGTGCGCCCCCGCAGCATGTGTCACCAGTCCGACGTTGATGTTGTTGGCCATCGTGTGGAAGCTCCCTGCGCCGCTGTCTCAAAACCATGACTATAACTTCTGCAGGAGGCAGATGCGATTCCTACCCGCGAAGATGGCCGTCTGGTGCTGGAGGATCTATCATGCGGGTTGCCACCTCACAACAGGAGACTCCGAGATGTACCGACAATTCTCACCAACTCCCATCAGCCTGCTGATCGGAAGCCTCGCCGTGTGGCTCCTGGCCAACGGTCAGATCCTGCTCGCCCATGAAGGACATCAAGCGGCGACCTACGAAGTCACTCCCAGCGGGCACGTTGAACACGGAAAGTATCTACGTCTCAAGGTTGTAGATGCTGAGTCGAGTCGCCCGACGGCCGCGCGTTTCACGCTGACGGTCAACGGAAAGGAGTACATCCCGCCGAATGTCGCCCGGCATGGCCTGCGGTTCATCTCGATTCATCAGCGAAGAAAACAGCAGTTCATTGCCACGTACGCGCGGGGGAGCGGTGACGTATTGGTCCCGTTACCAAACGACGCCAGGTCTGCCACGGTGACGGTCGCGAAAGGATTTGAATTCGTACCCGTAACCGCCTCGTTCGACATCAATGGGCCAAGCGCAACCGTCCAGGTCGAAATGGAAAGGTGGGTCAATCTGCAGGCCGAAGGCTGGCACGCCGCCGACGAACATCTGCATTACGAACGGACCGATCCAAAGCATGATGGCGACTGGCTGACCATGCTGGACGCTGACGGCCTTTCGCACGCACACTTTCTCGTGTTGAGGGGCGGCAACCTGCCAGGAATCTGGGCTCAACAGTTCGCATACGGCAAGGCAGGCGAGGCCAACGATGGAAAACGATCGATCCGTCCCGGGGAAGAATATCGAGATTCATCGCAGGGCCACATCAACCTGTTGGGTGTCGAGAAAGTCATTTCGCCGATCTCGACGGGCGGGATCGGCGAGCCTCGGGTACCGTTCAACTATCCGCCATTGCTCGACGTCTTTCGGCGGACGCACGAGCTGGGAGGCATTGGCGGGCCAGCGCATGGCGCTTCATTGGCTCGCAGTTCGACCGCCGCACTAGACACGGTGCTGGGACAAGTTGATTTCTTCGAGATCGCCAACACCCACCTCTACAAGACAGATGCCTGGTATCAGCTTTTGAACTGCGGGTTCATCGTCCCGCCGGTGGCGGGAACCGATTTGCCGAACTTCGGGTTTCGCGACCCGTGGCAACCGCTGCTGGGAGAAGTGCGGACGTACGTGCGATCCGGCGCGCGAAGCGGCTTTGATGCGTGGAAGCAGGCCGTTCGCCGAGGTGAGGTGTTCGTAACCAGTGGGCCGGTGATCCATGTCGATGTCGACGGCGCGGGACCGGGTGGGGTTGTTCGACTTCCGCCCCAAGGAGGCGACCTTACGATCACTGCGGAACTGGCAAGTCCGCGTCCGCTGAAGACGTTGGAAGTTGTGAGCATGGGGCAGCCCATTTCGGTCGAAGTGAAACGAACACACACCGGCGGCGTGCATCGGCTGCATGTCAAGCAACAGATGGCGATTACGAAAAGTTGCTGGCTCGCCGTGCGGGGAACAGGTGGTCCAAAGACGGCCGTTGAACATGGGCTCGGCATCCAACAAGACGTGATGGCTCACACGGGCGTGGTCCAAGTACTAGTCGGTAACCAGCCAATTCGATCAGAAGTGGAGGTGGAAAGACTCCGAAAACAACTCGCGCTTCAGCAGGAGCACTATCGAACGCAGGCGAACTACGAGGAACTGGAACATCGCTTACGCTTCGTCGACCTGTTTGAACAAGCGATCAAGAGATTAGATTGAGCCAGCGAGCGAGCTCGAATACATACGGGATCGGAGCAACAATGTACGCTCTGTTAACCGGGGAACTGCTAATTGAGAGCAATTCACTACCGGAACTAGTGCACACCGTGCGCGAAGCGGAGCTGTGGGAGCCGAAGGAATTCCAGCTGTCTGTTAACGAGCTGTTTCAGAATGCGGTCTTAGAGATGATCACCAAGCGTCCGGAGGATCGTTTTCAAGATCCGAGCGAGTTGCTGCGCGAGTTGGGTCGGATCGGTAAGTACAACAACCTTGAAGCAGATTAGCCAACCAATAGCAAAAGCGAGAAATGAGCATGAAAGACTCAGCCACCCACCTCGGGAAATCGGTGTGTTTCTTGTGGATTGCCTTGTGCTTGGGCTGTACGGGATCGACAAAACCGCCAATTCAGAGCGCTGATCCCGATCCAGTCAATGACACAGTTCCGCCACAGCATTCTGGCGAGCTAACCGCGCCATCAACGAACAGGCCTTCCCAAACAGGGGAAATCGGTACCGACCGTGACTCTCTGCAAGGCATTTGGGTGGCCATGGAAGGTGCGAAAGAGGGCACAACGATCCCACGGCCAGGTCAGGTGTTGTGGATTCTGTTTGAAGAAGACCAAATACAAATGAACATACCTGATGGTCAGCCAGTGAAAGCCAATTACGCGCTGCAGCTGGATCATTCACCGAAGCAGATCGAATTGACCAATCCAGATAAGACGGTAGCTGGCATCTACACATTTGACGGTGACATGCTGACTGTCGCCTTCGCGGCCGAACGGCCGGTTGACTTCGAGCCGTCCGACAAGCAGGGTCATTTCGTCGGCAAGTTCAAGCGGGGCACGACTGCTCTGATGGACGGTTCACTCCCACTAGCGCTGTTGCCGAAAGCCCAGGCAAATCCTCAGGCGAGCCCGGTTGGGACAGTGCCAGTTGGAGAAAACCTCACCAACGACCCTTCGCTTGAAGACGCTGTGCTGGGCGAACAGTTCCCGCCTGGATGGGGCAAGTTTAACGCCGTACCGAAAGGGACTTATCGCTTCGAGGTGGTCGAAGGTGGTCGCACCGGAACCAAGAGCTGTTTGATTGAAGGTGACGGTCAGTACATCACGGTGCCAACGAATCGAGTTCCGGTTGCTTCTGGTAAGCGCTATGCAGCTCGCGGCTGGGTCAAGCTCGAAGGCAGCCCCGTATCAGCTCAGGTTCGTATCCTCTATTTCGATGCATCCCTCAGATACATCGGTGAAAATCGCCAAGGTCACGTCACATCTCACGACCAGTGGCAACTCGTCGCTATCACCGACCGTGTCGAAGATTACCCCAACGCACAATACTTGGCCCTGGCCATGTCTGTCATGGGCAAGGGCAAAGCTGTGTTCGACGATCTCGAACTGCTGGCTTTCAATACTGACAACTTGCCGAGCAACTTTGAAGCCCAGTACGGTCGCACCGTGTCGCAACAATCGCGTGTGCTCGACCGCTGGCTGGGCCAATGGGAATCTAGAACGACGTACCAACCCACCGAAGCGTATCCGCGGGCTGGGACAACGATCGGCGTCACTAACGCGGCCAAGATCCTCGACAATCGCTTCGTACAACTCTATAGGGCTAGTGAGGCCGTTGACAAGGAAGCTCTTTCGTTGATCACCTATGACGAAAAAGCCGCAGCGTATCGATTGTGGGTTTTTCTTTCTAGTGGTGCAGCCTACGAATACACCGGACAATGGGACGAAACGACAAGCACATTAACACTCCAGATCGTTCCACCCAAACCCGGAGTGACCGGAACGAGCATCGCTCGATTTTCCGATGCCGACGCCGTCGAGACCAACTTGATTGTGAAAGACCCAGCCGGTGTCGTGGCGCGTGACGTGACGGACGTAATGATTCGCAAGAGCAAGCAAGCCTCGTCGGACATACCGCTCGCGGTGGAAGCCTCTGGATTGTCTTCCGAGCATCAACTGCTCGATCAGTTACTCGGCAATTGGACGCAAACCACTACGACGCATCCGGCCGCATGGACGCCGCAGAAAAAAGAATCAACCGGCTCCCATTCATGTACTCGGATACTAAACGGGCGATTCGTTTATCAGAAGAACCTGGAGGCGGACGGTAGCACGCATCTTCATTTCTATACGTATGACGCAGAGCGAAAGCAGTATCGCCGTAGGTACTTTAATTCAACCGGGACGACTTCTGAGGCTACCGGTACGTGGAACTCCGATGCGAAGACCATGACCTGGCAATCAAATGTGGGCAACGGTCTGACAAATACTGCCACCTCACATTTTGTCGATTCTGACACGATTCAGTGGAGCGCTATCGTCAAGGACCAAAGCGGCAAGATTTTCTTCCATGTCGATGGTAAAAGTACACGGGCAAGGTAGTTCGAGGAATGACTATCGAAGATCGAACACTGCCAAGGTAGTTTCCATTATGACGCCCGCACACTCCGTGTGCCGAAGTGGCGGACAGCACACGGGGTGTAGCTTGCTACGATGATTGCGGCCTTCGGGCTGCGATAGGAAGAAGTGGACCAACCATAGGTACATCACATGAGCGATGAAGCGCAGGACAAAGAAGCGAGGGAACATCGTGGTTTGATTCGTTTGCTCGTTCGTTGGTTCGTCGCCCTTTATTACCCACGGATCGAGATCGCTGACTCTCATCGCGTCCCGCAGACCGGACCGGTCTTGCTGTGTGCGAATCATGGTAATTCGCTGCTTGATCCGGTGATCATCGGTATCGCCGCCGACCGGCCGGTACGATTCATGGCCAAGGCACCATTGTTCAAGCACCCAATCCTTGGTCCTCCGATGTCCGCCCTAGGAATGGTTCCCGCATTTCGAGGCAGCGACGATGCGCGGCAGGTTCGCCGCAATCTCGAAAGCCTTGACATCGGCGCGAAAGTGCTGGTCGATGGGCACGCTATGGGGATTTTCCCAGAAGGCAAATCAACCGATATGGCACACCTGGAGATGGTCCGCTCCGGTGCGGCGCGGATGGCACTGCAAGCGGTCGAACAAGGGGCCCAAGGTCTGCTAGTCGTCCCGCTTGGACTCACTTACGAGCGCAAAGAGCAATTCCGTAGCTCTGTATTGGTCCGTATCGGAGAACCAATCGATGTGCAGGACTTGTTGCAGAGGCAGGAGGGCGACATTCGAAAGGCGCGGCGCGATCTCACCTCTGAGCTACAGTCCCGTTTGAAGGAAGTCGTCGTGCACTTGGAAGAACCTCAGTGGGAACCGTGGCTAGAAGATCTGGAGATCCTTGTCCCGCCGCCAGCCGACGCGGCGAGAACTCCCGGACGCCCTCTGTGGCAGCGTAAACGCATCGCGGACGCCATGAACTACTTCCTGGAAACGGACCAGTCACGAGCTGAATCGGTCGCGGAGGAGATCAAGGCGTATCGAGCCGAGGTTCACGCGGCCGGTTTGGCGGTGGACTCACAGGTACTGCGGATGGGAGGATTCATGGTTGCCTTTAGATTGGCATGGAACTTCTGTTGTCTGGTTCTCTTGTTGATCCCAGCCTTGTTGGGCACGTTGCATCATATTGTTCCCTTCGTACTCGTTCGCAAGATCGCCTCCCGGATGGATCAGCCGGGCCTCAAGACCATCTCGACACACCGGATGCTGGTGGGGGTACCCTAGGCCGCGCCAAAGTTGGCATTTCCTGGTGAACTGAGCTAGTTTTTGGAGGGCAGTTTTGTTTCACTGTTGC
>JASLPZ010000003.1:0-51699 GCA_030744725.1 Pirellulaceae bacterium | reverse complement strand
CTGACTGTTACCTGCGCGCGTTGTCACGATCACAAGTACGATCCGATTCCGCAACGCGACTACTATTCGTTGTATGGCGTCTTCCGCAGTTGCTACGAACCGACGTTGTCGCCGTTGGTTGATCTGCCGCCGCAAACCGAGGTCTATCAGAAATTCGATGCGGAAATGACCAAGCGGCACGATGCGCTCATGGCGTTTGTGACCGGTAAGCACGAAGAATTAGTTCGTGATGGCAGGACACGCATCGCTCAGTATCTACTTGCCGCGCACGCGCGACACGGCCAACCGCCGGCGGACAACTTCATGCTGCTCGTCGATAAGGGCGACGTCAATCCGGCGATGATTCTCCGTTGGCAACGATACTTGGAAGATGCCGGTCGTGATTCGCAGATCTGGTCGATCTGGCGAATGTTGTCCGCATTGCCGGCGGATCAGTTTGGCCTGCAGGCAACAGAAGTTGCCGCTGCGTGTGTCAATGCGCACCCCATGGTTGCGCAAGCTTTCAGCACGATGCCGACGACGATGGAAGAGGTGGCGCAACGTTACGAAAAGTTGCTAAAACAGTCAGATCAAGCCTGGCAGGATTTGCTGCGGAAATCGCGGGCTGCCGGCAGACCCATGCCTACGGCCTTGCCAGACGCGGATCAGGAAGCCCTGCGGCGCGTCCTGTATGCTCGTGGATCGCCACCCCAAGCCCCCTTGTCGCTCGACTGGGGTTTCTTGTCGCTCTTTCCTGACCGCCCCACACAGGCGGAATACAAGAAACTGCTCAAAGCGGTTGAGCAGTGGAGTTCGGCGGCCAAAGGTTCACCGCCTCGTGCCATGGTCTTGTACGAACGCCCTGTGGTACACGAGCCTCACATCTTCCTGCGAGGCGATCCCAATCGGCTGGGTGAGACGGTACCGCGTCAGTTCTTGGCGTTGCTTGATCGTAAACGCCAGCCTTTCCAGCAAGGCAGCGGCCGTTTGGAGTTGGCCCGTGCTATCGTGGATCCCAACAACCCCTTGACGGCTCGCGTTTTGGTCAATCGGATCTGGTTGCACCATTTCGGCGCGGGCCTGGTTCGCCAGGCTAGTGACTTCGGGGTCCGTAGCGAGCCACCTTCGCATCCGCAATTGCTAGACTGGATGGCCACTTCGCTGATCGAGAACGATTGGTCGATCAAGTGGCTTCACCGTCAAATCATGACATCGTCCGTGTATCGGCAGCAGAGTCTGGCAAGTTCTCAAGCACAGTTGAGCGACCCAGAAAACCGCTTGCTCACTCGGATGCATCGACGTCGCCTGGAGATTGAAGCGTTGCGAGATTCGATGTTGGCCGTATCAGGCAGGTTGGACAACGCCATGGGTGGCCCAGCGGTGGATCTTTACGGCAGCGGCGCGAAACTCGCTCGCCGTTCCATCTACGGCTACATCGACCGCATGGACGTGTCTCCCTTTCTGACAACTTTCGACTTTCCCAACCCGGCTGCCACCAGTGCGGCGCGGAGCCAGACGACGGTGCCACCGCAGGCTCTCCATTTCATGAATAGTGTCGCGGTCAACGACGAAGCTCGCCATTTGGCCCTGAGGCCCGATGTGGTAGCCGTCGACCAGCCGGCGGCACGCATTGAACTTCTGCATCAGCTCGTTCTGGCACGAAAGCCGACGGAGGAAGAGTTGCGATTGGCGCTCAAGTTCGTGGGGCCGGCACCGACACCGGACCAGTGGGAGAGGTTTGCCCACGCTTTGTTTATGACCAACGAATTCGCATTTGTAGATTGAAGCGGGAACAGGCCGATGCATAATCACGAAGATCACCCCGTCGCCGTGTTGCCCTACACGCGACGCGAGATGCTGCAGCGTTGTGGGATGGGGATCGGCACGCTCGGATTGGCCGGTCTGTGTGCCCAGCAGCACGCCGCCGGCGCCCCATTGGCGGCCGCCAATCCTCTCGCTGTCAAACCGCCTCATTTCGCAGGTAAGGCTCGCCAGGTCGTGCATCTGTTCATGAACGGCGGACCGTCGCAAGTCGACACGTTCGATCCCAAGCCCCGGCTCAGTCAACTGCATGGCAAGACGTTACCGGTTCGAAATTTGCGGACCGAGCGTAAGACTTCGCACGCCATGGGATCGCCATTTGCCTTCAATAAATACGGTCAGTCGGCGATTGAAGTCAGCGAGTTGTTTTCCAAGACCGCAGCGCACGTCGACGACATGGCGATCATCCGGTCAATGCACGCCGATGTGCCGAACCACGAACCTTCGCTCATGCTGATGAATTGCGGCGACGGGCGTCTGTCCCGCCCCAGCTTTGGTTCCTGGGTCACTTATGGCTTGGGCAGCGAGAATCAAAATATGCCCGGATTCATCGCGATGTGTCCGGGTGGATATCCAATCGTCGCCACGCGCAATTGGCGGTCGGCGTTCTTGCCAGGGGTATATCAAGGAACCTATCTCGACACCAAGCAGACGGATGTTGCCAAGCTGATCACCAACATTCGTAACGACGTGCTCTCGTCGACGGAACAGCGCCGACAGTTGGAGTTTGTTCAGCAGCTGAATCGCCAGCACTTGGAACGGCGTGCCGCCGATGCCCGGCTGGAATCACGCATCCAATCGTTTGAACTGGCCTATCGTATGCAGAGCGAAGCGGTTGAGGCTTTCGACATTACCCGTGAAACAAGACACACCCGCGAAATGTACGGCGAAGGGACGCACGGTCGACAACTGTTGATGACTCGTCGCCTGATCGAACGAGGGGTACGGTTCATCCAAGTCTGGAGCGGTGGAGGACAACCATGGGACAATCACAATGATCTGGAGAAACAGCATCGAAAACTGGCATCCGAATGGGACCAGCCGATTGCCGCCTTCTTGACGGATTTGAAACAACGAGGTCTTTTCGAAAGCACAATCGTTCTGTGGGGCGGGGAATTCGGTCGCACACCGGTGGCGGAACTGCCGAAGCTGAACGGACGCGATCACAACCATTATGGTTTCACGTGTTGGTTGGCTGGTGGCGGTGTCCGCGGCGGGACTGTGTACGGCGCGACTGACGATTTCGGCTTTCGAGCGACGGAGAATCCGGTCCACGTACACGATCTTCACGCGACAATGCTTCATCTGCTGGGCTTTGACCACACGCGCTTGACCTATCGATATGCCGGTCGGGACTTTCGCCTGACCGACGTGCATGGTACGGTCATTCACGATTTGATCGACTGAGCCACGCGACGGTCGCGAACTACACGAACAAAGATCGTGAATGACCAAGTCATCGAAACGTAAGAAGAAAGTTGCATTACCAACAGGCTCGCCGAATACGACCGCGCCTAGGGCAAGCACGCGCCGGGCCAACAGTTCTTCCGAGACGCCAGCCCAAGAGCCTCTCCCGAACGATCTCTCACGCGTTGAAATCGTGCTCGTGGTAGTCATCCTAACGCTGGGCATCGCGCTACGCATCGCCTTTCCGGACCGGCTGGCCGTCGAACATTTTGACGAGGGCGTGTATGCTTCCAATCTGTGGTTCGCCGTGGAATCTGGCGGGCAATATCCCGCGCGTCATCTGTACGCACCGCCGTTGGTCCCTGCCTTGATCGAAAGCTCGTTGCTGGCCGAGCAACTGTTCGCGGGTTCGGCTACGCGTCCTTCCGGATTGGCGGCGATGTTCACCAATCTGCTGGCCGGCTGTCTGACGCTGTTGATCGTCTGGTGGGTGGCGCGGACGTGGTTTGGCACGGCTGCGGCCATCGGCACCACGACGTTGGCAGCCTGCAGCGAGTTTCACGCGCTTTATTCCCGCACCGCCTTGACGGATGTGCTGCTGCTGCCCTGGATGCTGCTGGCGGTGTTCCTGTTCGAACGTGCCGTGGCCACGCGCCGATTGCGACTTCTGCTGTTGGCCGGACTGGCGTGCGGGCTGGCATGGTGGACGAAGTACAACGGTTGGCTGCCACTGCTAATCAGCCTGGGCGGCATCATCTTGCGGCTGGTGTTTCTCAAGTCGGCATGGCGGTCGATCGGCCGTGACATGGTCTACTGGGTGGGATTTGCCACGCTGGCCGCCGCGGTGTGGAGCCCCGTTCTGTGGTCACTGCAAGCAACAGGCGGTTACACGCAGGTGATGGACAACCATCGCGGCTATGTGGTCGGCTTGTCAGGTTGGTGGACCAGTCTTGCCAGCCAGTTGGCCAACCTCACTCACTTCGACGGCTGGCTGAGCTGCCTGGCACCTTCAGCCGCCCTGCTGTTGGTTTTGGTTTACAACCGCCTCGATCAATTAGCAGTGGCACAACTCGATAAGCCGCGCTCACGGCCGGATGTCTTGACTGCCATCATGTTGGCGGCGATATCGGCCGCACTGGCCGCCTGGTGTGGTCTGGTGGTCGTATTGTCGTACCTGGCCGTCTTTGGGCTGTTCGCCGCCGCCCTGCGACAATCAGGGAGAGCAGGCCACGGCGCCAGTGCCGGTTTGATTCACTTCGTTTCTCACTGCCTCACGAGACACCAGCCGAGGCAAGTTAGCAAAGCGACCGACGCGGGAAGTCTGGCATTATGGCTCGTGGCGGCCTGGTTTGCGGGCCTGTTCGTGCTTACACCGCTCTACTCGCCCTATCCACGGCTGACACTCAGCTGGCTCTGTGCGAGCTGGTTGGCTGGCGGTTTGGGCGTTGCGGCGCTTTGTCAGGGATGCGCTGGTGGTGCCGACAGGGGGTGTCTCACCGTCCTTCATCAGGGACGCGGCGGGCGGCTCGCACGGTGGGTTCTATTGGTGGTTTCGTTGGCAGTGGTGCTCTCTGCTCGCCAGCGTGTGACGACACGAGGCCTTCCTGCCTGGCAAGATCGTGCCGGACTGCGAAACGCTGCCACCGCGATCCAATCGCAGATCGATATGCAGAACACGATCGTCTTCGTGCAGGGCGAGCCGGGTTTATTCTATCAATTGCGCGCCGTTGGAATCGTTGCCGTCCCTGGATTCGATTTCAATCTGTCATCTACCTCGTTGCCAGATGGAGTTGCTGCCTATTTGGCGACGGGATTACACGCGCAGCGCAGCGACGAATTTCAGCAGCAACTGGCACGAGCCAAGTCGCGGCTGACGGAAGTTGCATCATATTCCTATCAACCGAGCGATTTGGTGCTACTGAATAACTACCGTGCTCAGCAGTTGGCGGAGCGTCAGCACCTGACAGGGCGCGTTCGCCTGTACCGGCTGAAGTGAACTCGGATTCTGTGGTAGGAACTGTGGGCGTGCGCAGTGCAATCGTTGCTTACCGGGAGGGGGTCGGGAGTCTCCTTCGGGCAACGACTTACGATCGGTAGACGCCGATATGGCCGAAAAAGACCCCCGACGCCGTCACCATTCCGACTCCGTCAAGAAACAAGCTGCCATTTTGAATACGCCAGACCATGCTAGCACAGGACGTGGTCGATGGGGGAGCTTCCGTTCAACTGCCGGCAAAACTGGCGTTGTTCAGGCCAGACCGCTGCCATAGACTCCCGTGCCCAAATTCTCGCAAGATGATGGCAAGGAGGCCGTTCGATGAAGCAGTTGGTGTGGCATCATGTGCTGATCGTGACCGTTGCCGTGCTGGTAATGTTCACCAATCTCGGCGGGGCCCAACTGTGGGACCGCGACGAGCCTCGCAATGCAGGTTGTGCCGAAGAGATGCTGGTGCGAGGCAATTGGGTCGTGCCGTTTTTCAACGGGCAATTACGCGACGCGAAGCCGGTGATGTTGTACTGGTTGATCATGTCAGCCTACGGCATGTTCGGCGTGGGAGAATTCGCCGCTCGATTTTGGTCGGCGGCTTTGGCGGTGGGGACCGTTCTGGTGACGTATCAGATCGGACGCCGGTTGTTCAACCCTCAAGTTGGTTTGTGGGCTGCCCTGATCCTCTCGACCAGCCTGATGTTCGACGTGGCGGGTCGTGCGGCCACACCGGATTCCGTGCTGATCTTCTTCGTGGCGATGGCATTGATGGTGTACGTTCTAGGGGCGTTTCCCAAGAGGCGGGATTCCGAGGTAGCATCGCAAGGTGGCGACCGCAGTTTCTTCCCACAGCGCTGGCCTGTCGTGGCGCTGCTTTACGCCGTGATGGGCGGCGGGATACTGGCCAAGGGTCCAGTAGCCTTTGTGGTGCCGACCGCTGTGATTGGGATGTTCTTGCTGCTTCGCCGACTACCTCGAGGTGCAGCGGGCTCGGCAATCGTTGAGGCTCAGTCAGCCGATGAATCGTGGGCGACGAAGTTCTCGATCGCAGCCATCGTCGTCCTGTTGGCGCTCGTCGCACAATTTGGGGGCCTCACGGGTCTGTTCGTCGCAGCGATTATTGTGGCCATTGCGTTTTCTCTCCGAGGCGACCATCGTTGGCTGGGACTGTTGAAACCATTCGCGCCGATGCATTTTCTCAAGACGTGTTGGCATATGCGTCCACTCACGGCGCTGGCAGCTGCGCTGGCCGTGGCACTGCCTTGGTTCGTTTGGGTTGGAGTGGAGACCGACGGCGAGTTTCTGCGGGGGTTTTTCCTGACGGAACACTTCGGACGAGCGACGACCGCCATGGAGAACCATAGTGGAACACCGTTGTTCTATCCCGGTGCGATTCTGGTGGGCTTCTTCCCCTGGTCGGTGTTTATGGTGCCGATGCTGATTGACATCGTCGGCCGGATGCGGAGTCGCGATGAGAATCTAGCGGGGCTCCAATTCGTCGTCTGTTGGGTGTGCGTCTTCGTGGGTGTCTTTACCCTCGCGGAAACAAAGCTGCCTAGCTACATCACGCCCTGCTATCCCGCGCTGGCACTTTTGTGTGGAAAGTTCTTGTATCATTGGTCCCGCGGCGAGACACTGGTCTCTCTGTTTTGGCAGCGTGCTGCATTGGCGTCGTTGGGGTTGGTCGGCTGCGTGATGCTGGTTGGGCTGCCCATCGCCGCGCATCGCTTGCTTCCGGGAGACGAATGGCTGGGCGTTGTCGGTTTGGTTCCATTGATCGCAGCCGTCGTTTGTATGGTGTGGCTTTGGCAGCGACGTTTTGTCCATGCGGCACAGACCTTTGCGGTCGGTGCGGTGATCTTCGCCTGGGTCATGTTCGGGTTCGTGACCGTCCAAGTCAGCCGTCACCAAGAGAACGGTGTCGTGTTGGAGACAATCTTCAAGCAGAACCAGGAACCCGTCATCGCGTCCTACGGATGCCTTGAATCAACGTGGGTTTTCTATGCGAAGCAACCAATCACCGAGTTTGCGTGGGCAGCCGAACCAGACGCGGAGCTTGCAGAATTTATCGAGAACAACTCGCAGGCGTGCTTTATTACGACCGATCGCTTTCTGCCTCAGCTAGAGTCGCAGTTGCCAAGCGAGTTCACCGTGCTGACCGACGTGCCCTATTTCTTGAAGAAAGACCGGCTGGTGCTGGTCGGGCGTGCAGCGGGCGCTGCACGCACGGCCAACCGGAAACCGGTCTCAGTCCTGGCCGTCCCGCATTCACGTTGAATGAAGCCACTGCGGCGAATCGCCTACACGGCCAAATTGGACTTGAGGCTAAGCGATGCTTGGAAGTGAATGCGCGGTTTGCAATTCAGAAAAGATCGAACCCCGCTCAGCCGCCGAAGGGGTCGTCACCGAAGGGATTGGAACCCGGTTCACCGGCAGGTGGTTTACTGGCAGGTGGTTCGGCGGCCGGTGTTCCACCGCTACCAAACGGGTCAGCCCCAAAAGGATTCGCGTCAGCCGGTGCCGCGCGAGGTGCAGCTGCCGGACCCGCAGCAGGCTTGCCGGTGGCTTTCTTGGCCGGCTGTTCCGAAGCGGGAGCGTGAATTACAGGCCAGTGGTTTTGAATTTCGTGGAGGCACTGAAGGACGCCAGCACTGGTGCCGACAATGACTCTGTCCGTCAGTGTGTTCAAGTACTGCACATCCAACGTTTCTGTTGGCAGGGTGGCCAACTTGCTGCCGGATGCACTATCCACAATGACCATGCGACCGACGCGACCAAGGCAATACAATCGTGTCCCGCTGACCGAGAGGATCCCTGAAACGCCGTTGATGGTCCACTCGTCACGCCCATCGGCGGCGGACAGCCGAAAAAGGTTGTTTTCATCGGTGACGACATAGACGAAGTCACCCACCACGACGGGCGAACGGATGATCGGCTCGCCGGTAGAAAACCGCCAGATCAAATTGCCGTTCTGTTCGTCAATGCAATACACGTAGCCATCCGTCGAAGCCACGACGATGCGAGATGGGGCAAGCTGTGCGGCTTGGGCGACGATCGAATTATTGGCCTCCAGGCGAAATTGAATTGCGGCGTCATTTCCTTCGGCCACGTACAGGTGGCCGACATCCGTTGGCCACGCCACGCTGTATCCGGTCCAGATAGGTTGGATGACCGCCCGGCCGTGCGATTTGTAAATCCAGGGCGGCTGGCGATGATCGTCAAGTTCGTAGGCTTCGACAGCTCCGTTCGCCATCGGGACGAAAACCAATCGATCGGTGACCGCGGGGCCGGCACCGGGAGCGCCACGAACTTGGCGCGTCCAGGCAATCTCGCCGTTCTTCTGGTTTAACGTGTAGATCGTCGACCCATTCAAGACGGCCACGTAATGGTCGTTGGCACCGGGTGCTTCGCTGGGATAGTTCGGATTCCCCACACGCGTAAACCAACGGGTGCGACCGGTTTGCGCATCAATGGCATGGACAACACCGCCGTCCGTCATGGCATAGATCGTGATCTCCGGGATCACCTGTACAGCCATCTTCGGATTCAGTTTGGCTCGTTCAAGCCATTCGAATTTCTCCTGAGCCAGTTTTTCTGCCTTCTCCTTACCCAGTTCATCCCCGAAGTCGTCCAAATCACGTTCGGTGTAGATCAACTTGCCCCGGTCATGAGTGATCTCCCAGGCGGAAAAGGCGTCCGTCGCGCTGATGTGTTGGGTGACATGGGCAACGCGACTGCGCGCGCTGTCCAGCTGGACACGGGTAAACCAACTTCGCTCCAAGCCAACACGGTTGGCCACGTCATTTCTAATCAAGCCACCGCGCGGTACGCGACTCTGGGCTTGGACCGCCCAAGGGGCGGTTAGAAGAAGGGTGAATATGGCCAGGAGGGAGGCGCTTCGCGACATGACGACATCCTGCGAGTTCTGGAACTTGTGCCTTACCTTAGATCATAATCGGCATCGTCGCAAAAATCACGCTGAAATCCCCGCGTTCGAGCCAAAACGCCTGCCAACGCGTGAGTTGTACTGGGACCAGCGGGGTGCGCTCGGTCAGTGTTTTCGGCGATTTGGAAGCCACGATTCGGCGGCCAGATGAAACCTCCCCCAGCAACGCGAATGGTGGCGAATCACGCTGCTGCCGATCAAGTTCGCTCGTTTCGCCTGTCAACGCCATCCGCGCCAACCTTCACAAGGCGTTTCCATGCACGGGATTAGGAGTCAGCTGTTGCGTGCGACTGCCCCCGCCTAGACCATCTTGGTTGCGAGCTCTACCATGAGACGCAATGTTGCGATGAATGCCGGGAGTCGAAGATGGGGAAATATTCGCCAGGATCCGAAGACGAAAGGGCGATCGAACAGGTTCTTGGCTACTTGAATTTTTCCTCCGGATTGCCGGACCATGCCTTCGAGCAGAATCTGAATCAGCTTTGGGCGAGGGTAGAAGGCGCGGCCGAACAGCCGGTGTGGCGGACGGTCAGCGATCTGCTGAAAGAGAATCTCGGCCGATTGACGCGAGATAACGTCTCATTTGCCGACGCTACGCAAGCCGATTTCGTGCTGACCGCAGTGTGCGATCACATTCTACGGGGATATCTGGATTATCACCGGGACGTCCTGTTTCACCAATTTGAAGATGTGCTCTACAACCCATTCCTGTTTGCTCGCGTCTGCCAGGCCACGCTGCAGCAGGGGCTGCCCGAGCAAATCACGCCTGATTTCGTGCAGCATGTCATCACGCGACTGAACGATTTTATTGGCTTCCGCCCGGTCGCAGTCTTGGAATCGAAGAAGATCGAACCATATTCTCACGAATGGGTCCGGCCAGTGCCGCTGTATCTACGGGGTACTGGCGTGGTGACAGGGCGCTATCAGCAGGTTGTCGAACAAGCACTCGGATTGCTCCGAACCACAGACGCGGATTTGTTGCGCGAGGCGCACTATGATCCCGAACTGTTGGACGAGTTGGCATTCGACCCCCGAGCCTACGATTTTGACCATCCGGCGAACAAACGGCCGAATCATCATTTCGGCATGTGGGACCCGCATCAAATCGACAACAAAGGTTGTTATCGTCGGTTTGTCGTCCAACAAGTCACACTCGATGCGTTGATGCAGCGTGTTGACGAGCCGCCGGATCTGCCTTTTGAGGAAGTCCTGTTTGAGGCGGCAGCTGTTCTGGCAGGGACCATTCTCATGTCGACGGGCGTTTGCGGGGCAGGTCCAGACACACACCATTCCACCGCAACGCTCTCCACGTTATTGCCCGAGATCGCAAAATATCGGGACACGTTTTACGAGCGTCTGATCAAACGGACTGAAGAGCCGCACAAGTCCCGTTTACGCGAAGAAGAAGCCGAGATGCGGCAGCCCTTCGCCAAGGCTCGTCAGCACTTGAACTCACAGCTCGCCCGCCGCCGGGCATCACAACTCGAACATGTGCAACTTGCCAAGATTTTCGCGCGGATGGGCTACCCAGAAGCTGCGGCGGCTCAGGCGTTGATCGTACCCACGGTCTCTGCCCGCATTGTTTGTCAGATCGATTGCAAACTGACCACGACCGATCATGTACTCGACCGTGAGGAAGTGGCGGAGGCCGTGAAGTTGCTCGGCGAGGTCGTCGAGTCGTTGCATTGCGGCATTCAATGTGGTGCCATTATCGATCCTTGGAACCTGTTGGGATTCGATGCCCAATTCAGCCTGTTTCCAGCTTTGGAAAACAGCGTGCACGATCATCGTGCCGACGAATTAGTCGATCTGATGGAAGAGATCTTCGTCCTGTACGCGCGAGCTTGGAGCCTGGCTGCCAAGGGCGACGACCAGGGATTGCGGACAAAGTTGGAGAGCGAGTTTCAACAGCTTGTCGACTGGTGGCACCAGTACGCGGCACACGAAGTTTCGCAGGTCGACGCCGTCGATGCGACGGTCACTTTTCACGCTGCCGAACACGTTGCCCGGGCGATTCAGTTATGGCACGCCGATGGGGCGGCGGCGGGAGCGATCGGGTTTTGGGCACCGCACGCGGAGATGTTCGATTCCCCACGCGGTTACGCGCTCGTGATTGAGGCACTCTTTGAGCAGTCGGATTACGTTGCAAGCATGGGACTGCTCGTGCATTGGCTCAGTGAATCAGAGAATGTCGGCCTGGAGCAGGGCGGAAACTCGTTTCATCGGCTCATCGAACGATGGCTTGTTGAAGTGCGCGAGACGAATGGGCATGGCGAGGGTGGAATTGATCTCCAGACGTGGCAGCGGATTCAGAAGAGCTTCGATTATCTCGAAGCGAATGCTGAAGCGCTGTGGGAAGTGCCGAAGTTCGAGCTGGGAATGCTCTCCAAGAAGACGGTCGACGACGAATCGCTCGCCACCGCCGGTGAAGATGACGCTGACGAAGAGGACGACGAAGACCTGTTTAGCGCCGCGTATGAAGGCGTGGTCTACCGTGATAGTACTGATGACGGCGTCGAAGGTGAGGTGTTTGGCGAAGAACACCCGTACTCGGCGGACGAACTGGTGCAAGAGTCGCGCCGCCTCGACGTTCATCTAGCGTTCCAAGGTACCTTGGCGCGGCTGTGGCGGATTGCTGCGCTAACGCGGGTTCATGATGACGACCAAACGAACCGAGTGCGCGGTGAAGCGTTGCGGCGGTGGACCCAATGCGCCGCGCGAAATCGAGCGGGTTTGACACGATTGCTCGATGACGTTGACGCATATCGGATCCCCACGCCAATGGGTGATCATGATTCGATGTTGGAATACGATCGCCGGCGCGTTGTCAAGGAATCGTTGCTTGAGCGTATTATCGAAACCTGCGTCGAGACGGCCGTTGCTTCGCGGTTGCTGGCTGCCGCCGGAGTCGCCGAACATCCCGATTCACGCCCCCTTGTGGAGACGACATCAGAGGCCGCCCATCCGAAAGTGGAACAACTGGAAGAGCAGTTGGTGGTTGCCACGTTTGCCGCGATATCAAGTCGCGATCTCAGGGAACTTCGTCAGCGGACGATGGACTTGATTGACGTCTTGGCCGATGCACCCTTGCTGTATGTTCCCCTCGGCAAAGGTGGTGACCCGCAGACAATTGTCTCCGTGCGAGTTCGTCAACGAAGTATTCAGGATCTGCAAAAATGTCTACCGCGGCTCGGACTGATCGTTGAAGCGTGCCGGATCATGGAAATGGCGCGGGAAATGGAACGCAACAATCCTGTTGGTCCGGGCGCCGTGACGGAGTTCGATGAGCTTTTCAAAATTGGGTATAAAGCCCTGGTTGAATGCCTGGTGGGATCGGCAGAATCCTGGGAAGGTGTCGATGACGAGAATCACCCGGCCAACGCCCAACTGGTCGCACAGCTGGAACAGTTGACTGAGGCGTTGCTGGTCAACTGGCTGGCACATAGCCGCACGTTGCGGTTGTCCGTGATGGAAAAGGTCAACGACAAGCAGGCCTGGAAACGCTTGGTCAGTTTCATTGAACGATACGGAGCCGATCTCTTCACGCAGCGGTTTCTCAACCTGGGCAACGTCCGGGCGATTTTGCATCAGGGGGCCGATGGTTG
Source organism: Pirellulaceae bacterium (assembly GCA_030744725.1). Lineage (GTDB taxonomy): Bacteria > Planctomycetota > Planctomycetia > Pirellulales > Pirellulaceae > ARS98. Next base: position 38,954 of record JASLPZ010000003.1, on the reverse strand, counting down.
GCTCTCGCAGATCAAGCAAGATTGTCCGCAAGGCATCGACGTTCGCCTCTTAGATGATCTGGATGGAGCGATTTCTTTGGAAGAGGCCGCCGACCATTTGATGTTGGCGCTGGAGGCGATCGTCGAGAACTATAGCGAATATCGGGACTACAACAGCACGACCACCCAGTCCGATCGAGGCGAACTCTTATATACGCTGCTGGATTTTCTGCGATTGCGAGCCCGATACGATCGCGTCTGTTGGAATCTCAAGCCCGTGGTCTTGGCCCATCAGATCTTAGTTCGAAAGGGCCACCATCGGGCAGCTCAAATGTGGCGACGAGCACTCCGCGAGCGGATTAGCGTCGAAGCAGACAAATACGAACGAAGACTGACCGAATTGCAGCACAAGTACGCCATGCAAATGCCTTCGATCGCCGACCGGATCGGCGAACGCTTTGTTCGCGCATTGACGATCGACCGCGTGTGCGCTTTGGTCGAACCAGCAATGGAAGAAGCGAAGCATGATAACGATGGGGAATCGTTTGAATTACTGGGACACGAGACGGAATTCCTGACCCTCGTGCCGTCTGGAGTCGGTTTTGATGTGCCTGCCTGGTTGGTGGCACTAGAGGACGAAGTGGAACGAGTGCGACTCCCACATTGGGAACGTGACGATTACGATGAATTACGCGTCTCGGTTCCGCCGATTCGGCTGAGCCACGACGACATCCAAGTACAGTTAGACGATTGGTCGGAGCAGTAGCTCGAGATCGTCTTTCCCGCCCTGAATCTGAACGGCTATTTGGAACGGGGATTCCCGGCCAGCCATGATGATGGCCAACCGGATAGAACTCTCCAACGGTCAGCTTGCGGGTGAGACCACATTAACCACTGTTGTTCAGCAATGCAGGAAACTGATCCATGGCTGACGACGTCGAGCAAGACCCGCCTTCAGAAGAACCAGGGGCAATCAAATCGCGGGATAGTACGAGTGACGAACTTGGTTTCGATCAAGCAGCCGCGAAGGTTCGTAAGTTCCCAGCTTCGCCTGGCGTGTACTTGATGAAAGACGCAGTCGGACGCGTCATCTACGTCGGCAAGGCCAAGAATTTGCGATCCCGTGCCGGAAGCTACTTCTTAAAGGGTGCCGAACACGAATGGCGAACCGCGGATTGGGTCCGCGAAATCTGCGACGCGGATTATATCGAATGCGAAAGCGAAGTCGATGCGCTTCTGGTGGAATCTCGCCTGATTAAAGACGTACAGCCAAAATACAACAAGGAATTGAAAGACGATAAGACGTTCCCCTATCTGATGATCACCACGCGCGAAGATTTTCCACGAGTTGAAGTCACTCGCGAACCTCGGGAAAAGGGCGTCAAACTGTATGGTCCATTCGCCAACGCCGGCGACTTGCGCGGAGCCGTACAGGTGCTCCAACGGATATTCAAGTTCCGCACCTGTTCGCTGGACATCGAAGAGAGCGATGAACGCTGGCGTTGGTTTCGGCCATGCCTCTTGGCCAGTATCAACCAGTGCACGGCACCGTGTAATTTAAGAATCGACAAAGAAGCGTACCGACGCGACATGCGCCGTTTGCAGATGTTCTTGGACGGAAAGAAATCGAGTCTGCTCAGACAGATGCAGCGCGATATGCATGAGGCAGCCAAAAACCTGGAATTCGAAGCGGCTGCGCGGTTGCGCGACGAGATTCGTATGCTGGAGACCTTGGACCAACGAGGTGATCTCGACACACACGCCCAGCCGGAAGTGTTTTTCATCGATCCCAAGAAGGGCCTCACCGGTTTACGAAAGGTGCTCAAGCTCGAGCAGACGCCGCGTACCATCGAAGGCATTGATATTGCACATCTCGGTGGAGGCGAAACGGTCGCCAGCGTCGTGCAATTCATCGACGGACTGCCCTTCAAACCAGGCTATCGTCGTTACAAGATTCGCGGGGTTAAAGGGGTGGACGATTACCGTAGCATCCACGAAGTCGTCGCGCGACGGTACCGGCGAATGGTTGATCAGGCCGAAGTGTATCCCGATCTTCTCCTGATCGATGGCGGGAAAGGCCAGCTTAATGCGGCCCTGGCCGCGTTTCGCGACCAACAGATTCCGCGACCCACGATGTTGTCGCTGGCCAAACGTGACGAGGAAGTATTTCTGCCAGGGGAAGGCGAACCGTTGCGGCTTGGGAGAAGTTCGTTTGCACTGCGGTTGCTACAGTACGTGCGCGACGAATCACACCGTTTCGCACAACATTATCATCACATGCTGCGGCGCAGATCGACGTTCGGTGACTGATTCGGCGCGCTTACCAGCCCTCCACCGTAAGTCGCCGGCGCGAACATCGGCGGGTATGGAAAGCCCGTGGCGGCATCATTCCATCGGCTCAACACCATTGCCACCAAATGGCCTCCGAACGCCAGTGAGAGCTTGAGGGCGTGTTGAAAACGGCTGATACGTCCAGTACAAGGCACGCAATCAAACGTACAAAGAGGATCCGGGTCGTGTAAGTTCAATGTGGGGGGCGCGAAACCATCTCGCAAACCAAGAGCCGTCACGGCCAACTCCGCGGCACCCGCCGCGTTGATCATGTGGCCAATGATCGATTTTGTTGCGCTGACGCACACGTCGTCTGTCGCATTACCAAAAGTCCGACGGATTCCGGACGCCTCGGCAGCGTCGTTTTGCAACGTACCCGTCCCATGCGCGTTAATGTAACCAATGTCGCTCGGTTGGACATTAGCCTTTTTCAATGCCGATTGAATCAGGTAATCCAGTGTTTCGCCTTCGGCGTCGATACCCGTCACATGATGTGCCTGCGCCAAGGCCGAAATGGATTTGATTTCCGCATAAATCCTGGCACCACGGCGGAGGGCATGCCCCAAGCGTTCAATCACAAAGATCGCGGATCCCTCGCCAAATACAAATCCCTTGCGGGTTCGGTCGAACGGTCGACAAGCGCGATTGGGATCGACGTCCTTGGCGAGGACTCGCATACGATCAAAACCGGCCACAAAAATTGGGTCGATCGCATCGGTACCACCCGCCAACATGATGTCACACTGCCGGTCGCGTATCGATCGGACTGCGGTCATGATGCTGATCAAAGAGGTCGAGCAGGCCGTCGAGTTGCAAAGTCGTGGGCCGCCCAGTCCGTATTTGCGTGCGATCATCGAGCAGGCTGTGTTGGGAAACCATTGTTCCCACCAGTTGGAGCGATGCTCGACTAACGGAAGTCCGAACTGTTCGTCCATCCAACTGGTGTCACCCATATGCGCACTAATCGAACAGCCAAACCGGTCCAAATCGAGGTTGGTCAGATCGACGCCCGAATCGTTAATCGCTTCGGCTGCGGCGATCTCACACAGAGGCAACACCTTCAATCGTCCATCGAGCCGTTGCGGAAGATCAACCGTTGCGCCCACGATCGTATCGTCGGGAATACCACGAATCCCACGCAAGTAGCGAAAACTGCTACGTCCCTGCCTGACGGCTTCCCAAACCGACTCGCGATCGTCCCCAACCGAAGTGATCATGCCGATGCCGGTGATGACAATCGGCTCTGAGAGGATGTTTCGACCCGTCATGGCACTCCTGCGAGTGGAGGTATAAAGAGCGAGAGTGCGAATGCTCCACTCTCTTCGGTAGTTCCGTGTGGGGTGAATAAGTGAAAGTCCCAGCGACGTCCATTTCAAATAGGATGATTCGGAGGTATAGGGTGTCTGGTTGAAGTGAGTAAATAGTCTCCGGTGCTTGTTCGAGAGCGACCAACTCGATAAACTGCGCATGTGGGGAATAAGCCCATATTGAAGCTTTACAAAATGGATTGGTGGGTATAGAGCCCATATAGCTTGTAAGGATGCCAGTCAGTGATCCTCTGCAACCTCCCTCATGGCCCACGAACCCAGTTTGATTCTTGGCGAACACCGCCGTTTGCTGGACGAACGGCATCGGCTTTCAATCCCTGCCGACATGCTGCTAGGTCTGGGAACTGCCCAGGAGCTGTTGCTTGTCAAAGAGCGGCCGGGTGCTCTCAGCCTGTGGAACGCCCAGCAATGGCAACCACGTTGGAATCAGGATCTGGGATTAATCGAGAGCAAGCTGCAGGCCGGTCGGTTGGCAGGTCGAATGGGCGACGTGCAGTTGTGGGGTCGGTTACTTTCGACTCGGCAGCGAACCATCCGACTTGCGCAACGCGGAAGGCTGCTGATCCCGGAGGGATTTCGCGAATTTCTAGGGGTCGATCCGGGCGGCAGTGTGATGGTCGTTGGCGCGGCGGTGTGCGTCGAAATCTGGCACCCCGATGCCTGGTGTCAGCATCTATCGACGGAGATCTCAAAGTTTCGCGATCTGGAAGACAATTTATCGACGTGACCTACAAAGCTCGGTGAAGAGCATGCGTTTGCGCCCCGCCCGTGTCTCTGTTTGGGAGCAAAAGTCAACGGAAAGGACGCGGTTGGCCGGAAGGCCGTCACAAAACTCTTCACCGAGCTATTATTTTGCAACTGCGGCTCACGAGGCGGACGGCGGTTCGCTCGTAGAATCCCCCGTGCTCTGCTCCTGCCGGACGTGGACGAAGAGCATCCGCAATTCGTGGAGCATCTTCGCCAGCGCGTCCGCCTCTTGTTTATCCAAGTTGCCTTTAGTCTTTTCTTCCAAGACCGCCAGCGTATCGATGAAGTGTTTGCCCAGTCCAATTTCGACGTGGGTCTTTCCCTCGGCGTCCGGGATCTGGCCAAGGCTGGCCAAGGCCTGTGCTGTCAACGAGTGAACCAGTGTGGCAAATGAAGCGGGTGGCAACTCCGCCGCTGCCTTGGTGTCGTCCTGAGTTGTATTATTTTGAGCCTCCGCATCCGGAGTCTCGTCTTTGTTCGCGGTAGAACTTGCCGCGGCCGCTTCTTTCTCCGACTGAACTCGTTCTTTCCAGTCATCGTCGATGATAAGTTTCGGTTTTTCGGTTGGTTCTTCCGACATGATTGATCGCTCCAACGAAGCCAGCGGGCAAGACAACAAAGCAATGCTTAGAAATGAATGCGCAGTTTGCCATTCAGAATCGCGGGATTCTCCAGACGATTATTGGGAGTGACTGTGCATTCATTTGCAAACTCCGCTTAGGATGACGCTTCGATACTCTGCGGAGTAGCGCAACCCGATTCGTTACGTCGTACCGCTGCACCGACAAAGCCCCCAAACAACGGCTGAGAGGCCGTCGGTTTCGACTTGAATTCAGGATGGAATTGGACCGCCACGAACCAAGGGTGCCTGGGGATTTCAACGATCTCGACCAGCGATTGATCGGGGCTCTGACCTGCTACGGCCAAGCCGTGCGAGGCAAACTGCTGGCGGTAAACATTGTTGAATTCATAGCGGTGACGATGTCGTTCAGAAATCTCCGTCTGTCCGTAACACGCAGCGGAATGACTAGCCGGATCTAACGATGCAGGCTGCGTTCCAAGACGCATCGTGCCGCCTTTTTGGGTGATGTTGCGTTGTTCGTCCAGCAGCCCGATCACAGGATGGGGTGTGTTCGCGTCGAATTCGGCCGAGTGCGCTCCGTCCAATCCGACGACGTTTCGCGCAAACTCGATCACCGCACATTGCATCCCGAGGCAAATCCCGAGAAATGGAATGCCATGTTCGCGGGCGTAACGAATTGCGTCGACCTTGCCTTCGATACCACGTTCACCGAAACCGCCCGGGACCAAGATGCCATCGTAGTCCTCGAGCCATTGTTCGGGACCGTCCCGTTCGATAGCCTCGCTGTGGATGCGACCAATCTCGACTCGCGCGTGATTGTGGATGCCGGCATGATCCAGCGATTCGTAAATCGACTTGTAGGCATCGGTATGTTCAGCGTATTTGCCGACCACCGCGATGCGGACGCGATGCTCAGGATTTCGCAGACGGTGAACGAGGTCTCGCCAATCGTCCATCTCCAACGTTTCGGCTTCCAGCTGCAATTGTTTGACAATGAGCTTGTCCAGCCCATGGTCGACCAGGCTGAGCGGTACTTCGTAGATGGAAAAGTCTTTGTCTTTTTCTTCGATCACGGCCTCGATTGGCACATTGCAGAAGAGGGCAATTTTTTCGCGATCCTCCCGGCTGATCGAATGTTCCGTGCGACAGACCAGAATGTCCGGTTGAATACCGATTTGGCGGAGTTGGCCTACGGAATGTTGCGTCGGTTTTGTTTTTAGTTCGCCAGCAGCTTTCAGATACGGAACCAGCGTCAGGTGTACGTAGAGGCAGTTTTCCTTGCCTACGTCGAGCGAGAATTGTCGGATTGACTCGAGGAACGGCAGGCTTTCAATGTCACCGACGGTGCCTCCGATTTCCGTAATCACTACATCGACATCGTCCGCCGCCAGCTTGTGGATAACGCTTTTGATTTCGTTGGTGATATGTGGGATGACCTGAACAGTCTTTCCCAAAAATTCGCCCCGCCGCTCTTTTTCAATGACCGAAAGGTAAATCTGACCAGTCGTGTAGTTGGCGTCGCGGGTCAGTGGGCTGTTCGTAAATCGCTCGTAATGCCCCAAATCCAAATCGGTTTCGCTGCCATCATCCAAAACGTACACTTCGCCGTGCTGATAGGGGCTCATGGTGCCAGGATCAACGTTGATGTACGGATCCAACTTCTGCATGCGGACCGTCAGCCCTCGTCGTTCGAGCAGCATGCCGATCGAAGCGCTTGTCAGACCCTTTCCAAGAGAACTGACCACGCCACCTGTTACAAAGATATGCTTCGTCATCCGATTTCTGGCCTTCCTGGCAAACTGTTAATTCACAAAGGCTTACGTCCGCATCGACCTTTCGGTGTAGACGGAGCGCCACATCAAAATGGGGAAAATGGCCCTGGCAAGGCAGGTAAAGAGGAGTTGGCCAGGGCCTCAACCCTGGGAACGCATCTTAGCAATTCGACGCCCGATTGACAAACGTGTCGTAGTCCGCACGGGTATCGATACCCACAGTCGGCTCGGTGACCACGCCTACCAGAATCTGATGTCCCGCTTCGAGGACACGCAACTGCTCGAGTTTTTCCACCTGTTCCAAAGGAGATGGTGCCATTTCCGCCAACTGCAAAAGAAAATCGCGGCGATATGCATAGAGGCCAACGTGCTGGTGGAATATCGGGGGATCCACAGACAGAAGAGGCTCGCAACCGTCACGCGCGTAGGGAATGGGGCTGCGGCTGAAGTAGAGGGCTCGACCATCGGCGTCGAAGGTGACTTTGACGCACGCAGGATCTTCTAGCTGACAGCGTGACCGAATGGGGGTCGCCAAAGTCGCCATCACGGCATCTGGATTCTCTTCGAGCAAGCGTACCGAGAGGTCGATCGACGTCGCCGCGATCTCCGGTTCATCGCCCTGGACGTTGACGATCACGTCGGCGCCCGGGAGGGCCCGCGCCGCTTCGGCGACACGATCCGTGCCGGTGGCCGCAGCTGGGTCGGTAAGTACCGATTGCCCACCAAACCGCCGGACTTCGTCTGCGATCTCCTGCGAATCTGCCGCCACAACTACACCCAACGGTCGCCTGGCATGACTTGCCGACTCATACGTGTGTTGAATCACCGTCTTGCCAGTCTCGGCCAGGAGCAGTTTGCGGGGCAATCGCGTCGATGCCAACCGGGCCGGGATCACGATATAGCTGCGATACCGAATGCAAAGCTTCCGTGCTTCGGAGGACATGCTGATCCCGAGTTTCGTAGAAGTGCGGTACCAGGAAAGGCGGTCTGTGGGTTTGGGGCAAGATTAAACGATCTGTGCCTGGGCGCACAGAGTGATTGTGGTTGTTCGCTCTTCAAAGGATACGGTAAGTTCATGCTGCGAACTACGGCAATCATCAATGTGCTGCCTATAGCTCATCACGGGCCTTGCGGGTATCCGGCCGATATCCGGGGCCGGGTTTGTGGCGTGACTGCTTCTGTTTTCCTTTTTTCTTTTTCTTGCCGCTGGAGATAGTGTGCACGTACTTGCCGTGGCTCAGCTGCGAGTTGGCTTTTTGGCGGCGTTTCTCAATGGCTTCCTTTGGCGGCTTGCTGCGAATCAAGCAATCGCAGCCACCTCCGATCAAGTCCGAACGGCCGGCCTGTTGCAGAGCTCGGCGGACTTCAAAGTAGTTTTCCGGTTTGAAATACTGCATCAACGCGCGTTGCAACTTGCGATCACGCAAATGGCGAGCGATATGAACGGGCTTTTTGCTAAACGGGTCGATCCCTGTGTAGTACATTGCGGTAGCCACATCCATCGGTGCGGGAATGAAATCCTGCACCTGATCTGGACGATACCCCGTCCGCTTTAAGAACAGCGCCAAGTCGATCATCGCGTGTAGATCGCTGCCGGGGTGACTGGCAATGTAATAGGGGACAATGTGTTGTTTCTTGCCGACCTTCTTGGACTCCTTGAGGAACTGCTCGCTGAATTTTTCAAAATTGTCGCCCGCAGGCTTGCGCATGAGATTCAACACCTTCGCGTCGGTATGCTCCGGCGCAACCTTGAGAAGGCCGCCGACATGATGTTGGGTTAGCTCGCGCATGTATTGTGGCGAACGTCGAGCGAGGTCCATTCGAATACCGCTGGCCACGAGGACCTTCTTGATGCCGGGTGTTTCGCGAGTGTCCTTCATCAACTGGATTAGAGGGGCATGATCGGTTCCCAGCAATTTGCAGATCGTCGGATGAACGCAGGACTGCCGACGGCAAACGGCTTCGACCTCAGGCCTGGTACACTTCATTCCGTACATGTTGGCCGTCGGTCCCCCGATGTCGCTGATCACCCCCTTAAAACTGTCGTCGCGAGTCATGTCACGGACTTCTTGCAATACGGAATTCTGGCTGCGTGACTGGATGATCCGTCCTTGGTGGGCAGTGATCGAACAAAACGTGCAACCACCAAAGCAGCCGCGCATGATCGTGACCGAATCCTTGATCATCTCGTAGGCGGGAACTGGATCTTGATAGATGGGGTGAGGTTGGCGGGTATAGGGCAGTGCGTAGATCGTGTCCATCGCGGCTTCGGAAATCGGAAGACGAGGCGCGTTGGTGACGACGGCCTGTCGATCATGCCATTGAATCAACCGCCGCGCGTTGTGTGGATTGGTTTCGTTGTGTGTGATTTTGGTCGCTTCGGCAAAAGCGTGTTTGTCCGCGCAAACCTCGTCGTAGCTGGGGATCGTGATGGCGTCTTCCGGTGGTGTTTCCGAGGCACCCATCGCGTAGGCCACACCACGCAACTCACGCAGGTCCTTGACTGTATCTCCGGCGTCCATGCGGCGCGCGATCTCCAAGATAATCTCCTCGCCCATGCCGAACACCACGAGGTCGGGTTTCGCATCGAGCAAGATCGATCGACGTACCTTGTCGCTCCAGTAGTCGTAATGCGCCAAGCGTTGCAATGAAGCTTCGACTCCTCCCGCGATGATCGGAACGCCTTTGTACGCCTGCCGCGATCGCTGACAATAGGCGAGTGTGGCGCGGTCCGGACGCAGGCCAATGCAGCCGCCAGGTGAATAGGCGTCGTCGTTACGCACTTTGCGATTCGCCGTATAGTGGTTGATCATCGAGTCCATATTGCCGGCGCTGATCGCGAAGAACAGACGCGGACGGCCAAAGCGTTGCCAATCGTCGGCATTCTGCCAGTTGGGCTGTGAGACGATGCCGACACGAAAGCCAGCCGCCTCCAACACGCGTCCCAGTATGGCCGTCGCAAAACTCGGGTGGTCCACGTAGGCGTCACCGGTGATAAACACGATGTCGACCTCGTCCCAACCCCGCGCTTCCATTTCTCGCCGTGTCATTGGCAATGGACGACGATGTTCTAGAGGGATCTCCTGGGGCACAAGTCTGGCCAAGGGGTCAGGCGCGGTGTCGAGGTTGTTGAGGACGGGGAGTTGGCACATGGATTGTCATTGGTGGTAACTGAAGCGGCTGATCCATCGCCACGAAGGAACCCGATTATATTCGGAAATTCTCCCGATTCCTATGCAAACAGGGACGTCGCAAGCCGCTCTCATGCGCCGATCAAACCACGCAAATCGACTAGGGGCGGCAAATCCAGCAGAGCTCGCCATGCCGCCCACAATCGGAATCAGGAGCCCAACCGGCAGGCCCCAACCGGCAGGGGAAAGAGTGGCAGTTCAAGGGAACACAAATCGGTGATCCCGCGTCAATAACCCCGGAGGATCCCCGATCTTCCTGACGGGGAAGAACCCAGTCCCCCGCAGGGAAAAACCCAGCCCCCCCCAGGGAAAAACCCAGTGCAAAAACCAAAAACGTTGTGGTAGAATGAAACGTTCTTTAGGGCCGACCTCTTTAATTGGTGATTATGGCAGTCTCGAAAGCAACGAACGACTTCCTGTTGCTTCTGAAACGGAGCCAGTTGTTGCAGATTGACGATCTGCAAGATGCGGCTGTGACCGTCTCGCAATTGACGGACCCAACGTCCGCTGAAATCGCCAATGTGTTGGTCGATGATGGATTTCTGACGCGATATCAAGCCGATCGTCTTCTGAAGGGGAATTCTCGCGGCCTCCTCATCGACGGCTACAAAGTGCTGGAAGTGCTCGGCTGTGGTGGCATGGGATGGGTGTACATCGCCGAAGACGTCGAGACGCACTGGCGCGTGGCGCTGAAAATCCTGCCTGAAGATTCGCGTCAGGATGCGGGGACTCTCGCTCGCTTTCGCCTTGAAGCGCAAGCTGGCATGATGCTCGAGCATCCTGCGATCGTGCACACTTACAAAATGGGCGATTACGAAGATATCTATGGCCCGATTCACTTTGTGGCGATGGAATTGGTTCGCGGTGTCAACTTGTTCGAGTTCATGTTGATGAAGAAGAGGATAGACATCGGGCAAGCTTGCGACATCATCATGCAGACGGCCGAAGGGCTGTCTTACGCGCACGAGCAAGGGCTCGTGCATCGCGACGTCAAGCCAGAGAATCTGTTGGTCTGTTCTGATGGCACGGTGAAGGTGCTTGATTTCGGGTTAGCCATGGTAGACGACAACGACGAAGAGTTTTCGATGGCGATGATCTTCGGCCAAGATCGACTTGGGACTGCGGACTACATCTCTCCAGAACAGTACGTCGACAGTTATCAAATTGACCACCGCGCGGACATTTACAGTTTGGGATGCACGTTGTATTTCGCGCTGACCGGCAGCGTTCCATTTCCGGGCAAGTCGCAATCGCAGAAATTGAAAGGGCACCTCAAAAAGAAACCGGCGCGCGTTCAGGAATTGCGACCGGAAGTCTCTGATCGGCTGCAGTCGATTGTCTCGAAGATGATGGCCAAACGTCCCGAAAACCGCATTCAGACCGCGGCCGAAGTGGCCAGGTATTTAAAGCCATTCGCACGGCGGCTGGAACAGAGGATTAATTTTCGTTCGGTGCTCAATGCCCGGCTGCAGCACGCAAAGAAACGGATGGGAGATGGCGTGGGAGAAACCGTCAAGCCGGACCAGATTGCCGCCCCCACCGATTCCAAGCAGGAAGTTCGCCAGTCGACAATCGAGACGATTGTCCGAGAAGAAACGATGCTCGATCAGCCCAGGCCGCGCGAACGTGACAAGGACACACCCGATCTGGTGTGACGTAGCGCGCTACATCTCCACTTTTTCCGCGGACTCCGCCTGCTCGATCGTCTTATCCGTGCTGGTCGGATCGACGACTCGACACGTTTCAGCCAAACGCTGTGAGATGTCGTCGAGATCTGTGTGCCATTCTTCCTCCGTGGTGTCATACGGTACGATCGCTTTGAACTCTGCGATCAGTAAGATCAAACGCAGCAGGTGCCGAAAGATGATCCCCTCCTGTTTTTGCAGCCCCTTGCTGACAATGAAGTTGTTGAAATTCCCGCCGAATTCCAGAATCTCGCCGGCGGCCCACGCCGGAGTAATGCGCACGTCGCTAACGCCTGGAAAGTCATAGTCGAATAACAGCTTGAGTTTTTCGGCGAGCGTCAACACCCAGACCGGTTCTTCATCGTAGAACGCGGGACGCCGATCGGATTGCTCGTCTTCATCTTTCTCATCGGCTCCCAATTGTTCCAACGTGACCAGGCCCAGTCGCAGCAGCTCGACATCGATTCGCGTGGTGGCCAGCGGGCCCGGCGGCATGTCGTGATGCTTGGGAACACGCACGAACCGCGCTACTGGTCCAGGCAAGGCAAGAATGGCTTCCAAGGCTTGCAGCCGCTCGTTCCGATCCGCGATTCCCATGTGATTCGCCAGGAACACACCAAAAAGGGGATTCACGCCACGGAAACCCAAGAGCCTGGGAAGGGTCTCAGTGGGGTAGGCAAATTCTGCTTGATAGGGCGACGGGGGCTCTCCGTCGGGATCAACGGTGGGCGATTGGTCGTCGTCGGCTTGTGGCTTTGGTGGCTCGGGTTCCAGCCGAACATAGCCGGCCGCCCACAGCGTCATTAACATCCGGTCAAGTTCCTTCTGGTCGGTCTCTTTCGTATTTCCCTCGTGCAGACGTTTGCCAACCAGGGAGCGAATTGGCGCGACTTCAGGCGTGGCATCGAGCATGTATGTTAGCAGCCGCCATGGAAGCGGGCCTCGGCTGGCCAGCTTACTGGCAGGTGCTGTCTTCAGCTTCTCGAAGTGAGTCTCGTTCCAATACTGTTGATTAGTACGCCGCTTTGGCATCTTCTTCTTCAGCGCTTTCTTTGCTTTGCGCAATCCGGGGTCCTTGGTATCCTCCGGAATCTGATCGTACTTTTCGCGCCAACGCAACAGCTTGACGTCGTCTTCATGAGCCAGGGCGTAGACGAATCCCTGGGTATCAAATTGGGGGCGACCAGCGCGACCGAACATCTGGTGAGCGGCACTCGCCTCGATCACTTTCTTCTTATCGGGTGGCCCTTTCAGCAAGTTGGGAATGACCACGCTGCGCGCCGGCAAGTTGATCCCAGCTGCAAGCGTCTCCGTGCAGACACAAACCGAAAGTAACTTGCGTTGGAACAGGTCTTCGACAATGCGTCGATAGGACGGCAAGAGCCCAGCATGATGCACGCCGACGCCACGATAGAGAATCTGCTTGAGCTTCGGACCGGCGCCCTGCGACCAATCGTACTTATCCAATTCGCGAGCCAGCTGTTTTTGCTGGTCGGCCTGCACAAGCTTTTTGCCCTTGAGTTGTTCGCCGACGCTCCAACATTCCTCGCGATTGAAGCAGAACACCAGTGCGGGTGTATAACGCGACGACTCGTCTCCACTGGCCATAAACTCCAATTGTTCGTTCAGCAGTTGGTCGCCGATCCAATGGTAGGTCAGCGGGACCTTGCGGTCGTCGCTTTGGACCAGTTCCAAATTGTGACGGTGCGCATGCCGTAGCCAACTCACAAACGGATAGGCGTTGCCCACTGTCGCCGAAAGCAACAGCAAGCGAACGTGTTCGGGCAGCATGCCGAGTGACATTTCCCAAACGATGCCACGCTCAAAATCGTTGAAGCTGTGGAACTCGTCCATCACCACCGTGGTGACATCGTCAAATGAGAATACTTCCGGATGTAGCAGCCGATTGAAGAGGATTTCAGCGACTACCACCAGGACGGGTGCATCGGGGTTTACGCGCCGATTTCCAGTTACCAACCCAATGTCTTCCGCGCGGAAACCCCATCGCACGGCGGCGGCTTGCATCTCTTGAAGTTTCTGTTCTGTGAGTGCGATCAGAGGAGTCGTATAGTAGGCGCGACGCCCGGTTCGCAACGCTTCATAAAGGGCGGCTTCGGCGATCAGCGTTTTTCCTGTCCCCGTCGGTGCGCATACCAAAACGCCCTGTTCCGATGTAAACCAAGCCAGCAACGCCTCTTCTTGCACCGGGTAAGGCTCAAACTCCAGCTGATCCAGATAGTCGTTTGCCAGGTCATCACGAGTCGGAAGTTCCGGTGGTGTCATCAGGAAGGCCTAGGGCTGTGTATCTTTGTTCACGATCTGATGTCAGTTGTACAATGTAGACCGGTTCTTTCGCGAGGGAGTGTGCTGACCAATGATTAGCAAGTCGTGAAACAGCCATGACTTGCGAGGTTTTGGCGAAGAACGGCGGCGATTCGGCACGCTGGTTGCATTGTAACGCCGTCAAGCAAGTCCACGCTACCGAGATCTTGGTAGCGGCCGCTCCATTCTCGTTTCAGGAGATTTTTCCATGCAAATTCTTTGGGGAGCGCTGCGCGCCGTCTCTGTCGAAACGATCGGTGTTGTGGTCGTTTTTTGGATGCTCCACGGTGCGGCGGGTTTGGCAATCGACGCGCCGTGGCGGGCGTGGAAGTCGCGCCAAGTGAAGAACGAGCGGAGTGACGAGACGAACACGCAAATCGCACGTGTGAAGCCACAGTGGGTGGGGAATGTAGCGACTGACGTCGCTCCAGAAGAAACTGCTTGCGACGAAACGCAACGCCCGTCGCTGCAACGGTGGCTCGATACGCTATTCCCTGCCAGTCTCCACGAATCATCTCAGCAACCCGCAAGCGAGCAACGCTCCGAATACACTCGGGAACGTCTGGATCATTACAGTCGCCTTTATGGAATCGTGTCACGTGACTACAAACGGCACCATCGAGTTGCCGATGATCACAGCGCAAAGTAGCCACGATGCTGTCACGTATCTTGGGATCTGGCTTCGACGCTCGACCCACATGATGATCTCGACCAGTAGACCGACCAAGGCGCTGACGATCGCCGCGGCCAGAAGATCGAACTCCAGGCCGATGCGTTGTGAAGAAAACGTGAAATAGATCAGCATGGCGGTGCTTCCGCTGAGGCAGCTAGCGATCATGCGCGCAACAAGTTGTCTGGCCGGTATTGCCGCGGCCGCGACACCGGCCACCCCGCCAACAGCGGACCAGGCAAAGTGAAATGCGATACCGAAATGCGTCTCGCCAACCACGGAAATATAGCCGGCGGCAGAGACGATTACGGACCAGAAAACTGCATCCCTTCGCTGCTTGACCACGCTGCCGACAACCATGCCGAGCAGCACCGCCAGGATCAACACGATCAGACCGTTCTGGAACACCAGGACTGATTCGAATCCCTTCAGGTACGCCAGGGCCATTCCGATGGCGACAAAGCAACCGAGTAGTGCGCCCAGCCCAAACTGGGGTCGCGATGGCGACGTCGGGACGGGATGCGACGTAGATTCGGAGGTCATGCCGCGATGACTCGATTGTGTTCGAGGCCGACTTTCACGTTTCTGAGACGATGCTGGAACTTCGCTCCGCTTGTTTGCGGCCTACGAACGACGGACGCAAACCGCCCAAAGTCTAGCCGCCGCCGACGGGTGGCAACACGGACAAGTCATCACCATCTGACAGCACCCGACTGCGGTTTCGTTCGAACGAACCGTTCACCGTGAAGACCTGGACACTTTCAACAGGCACATCCAACGCGCGCAGGACATCTTCTATTGTAGCGCCGTCTTCCATTTCCAGTTGACCGTCTTCAGGCGTCTTGGCCTTCAAAACACCCATCAGCTTTAGGCACACCATCATTGTGGTTGGCATCTTACTTGGGTTTGGTGCCAACGAACTGTGCGTGTGACGATCCCATGGTGGTCTTCGGCTCGGCGCCCTGGAATTGAAATTTTCGTTCTTTGGTGGCGCTGCCAAGCAGGGTTGTCTGCACCAACTTCTGAGCGACACCGGCACCAACGTACGCGCGGCGAACATCGAACAGGTTCTCTGTCAGATACTGTTTCCAGGGCCCCAGACCGGTCTGCGTTTGCAAAATGCCCTTGACCATCCCAATGTCTGATAGCATCCCCAAATCGTCGGCCTGTCCGGTGAAGATGGCACCGACCAGCCGATCGTCATGCCACAGTAATTTGCGGTAGATCGAATTGTTGGGATTGGAAATCGTAGTTGCCTCGGCGGTTGTGTCGTTCCACGCACCGTAGCTGACCGTTTGTAGGCCGCAGACATCGACCACGTTCATCAGCAAGCTGCCCGGGTAATGAACGTCCTGGCCTGCCATATTAGCACCCGCAACACGACCATGATCGACCGCCGTCGGATGAATCGCATGAACGGATCGCTGATCGCTGAAAAACACTGGTCCCTGCGCGACGTCACCCGCGGCGTAAATGTTCGGAACGCTCGACTGCATCTGGTCGTTTACCAAGATACCCTCATCCGTATCAATTCCTACGCCGTCGATCAGGTCGAGATTTGCCTTGATCCCAGTGGCAATGATCACGATGTCGGCAGCGATCTGGTTGCCGTTGGCCAAGTGGACAAGTTTCTTGCCGCCATCGCCGGCGGAGATCGACTGCACCGTGGTGTCCGAATGCATGTCGACACCTTTTGACGACAGCCAGTTCTGAACAATACCGGCAGATTCGCCATCCAGCATTCGTGGCAAGACTTGGAATTCACGTTCCACCACGGTGAGATTCCAGCCGCGTTTGAACATCGCGTTCAAGACAATGAATCCAATGAAGCCGGCTCCGACCAGGAGCACGCGTGGCTTTTCTTTGTCGCTGGTCTCGTCCAGCAATTGCTGCGTATGCGCCAAGGACCACAACGGTTGTACACCCGGCAAGTCGGTACCAGGGACTGACGGAACGACGGGGGACGATCCAGTCGCGATCAGCAGATTGTCGTACGGCAGTGAACTGCCGTCGTTCAGGGCTACGGACCGCCCACTGGCATCAACACTGACGACGCGACTGCCAAAGCGCGTTTCGACACCGAGTTTCTGGAAATGGGTGGCGTCCCCCGTATGCGTCTGTTCTGGCGGGATGTCGCCTGCCAACCAATAGGGCAGGGCCATCCTCGAATGCGCGGGTTCGTCAGAAACGAGTGTGATTTTGGCTTCGCTGTCGAAGATCCGAATCGTCTCGAGTGCGTTCGTTGCGGCAGGTCCGCCGCCAATAATGACGTGATGTTGGGTCATGTTTCTTCCTGATTTCGATCGTCAAAAGCCATCGTGGTGTGGCAAACGCGGCGCTACAGCGACGCCAGTCCCAATTCGGCTAGTTTTTCTGGCGAAGGAACACCCTCGGAGTCCCAGTCGCGTGATTCATAGTAGATCGGCAACATGACATCCAGTTTCACCGTCACACCCGCCGACGGTCCTTCAGTGTGCGGTTCATTCAACAGGCGTTTGGGAAGCGAGTCATCCGCCTTGGTCAGGCCAGCTCTGAGATTCCACAGCCGTTCGAGATTCCACGTCCTTTCGCCGATCTTCAGCACTTCGTCTATCGTGTACGGGTGGCCAGTTGCCGCCGCGACACAGGGCGTGATCTTCTCCATCGCGCCACCTGCAAAGGCAGCAAAGAGACACAGACCTGTGCTGTCATGAGACGTACTACGGTTCTGTTCGCTGACCACCAACTCGCTTTTGCCATCGGTTGTATGTGGATCCATGTCAGACGACTCACGTCCGGGCGTCCATGCACGCAGATGACAGGCACCACGATTGCACGTCGCATAGGCGATCCCCATGCCTTGAAAACCTCGCGGATCGTACGCAGGAAACTCCTGGCCCTTGGTGCCCATAAAGACTTCCGGGTGGTTGAATTGTTCGCCCATCCGTTTGGCACCTTCGGCCAGTTCTGTGCCAAATCCTTCGCGATAAGCGGTCGCTTCGCACATCCGTACCAACGCTTCGGAGGATCCAAACGTGAGGGGCATCTCGACGTCCGCGTCAGTGATGACCCCCGTTTGATAGAGTTCCATTGCGGACGCCAATGTCGATCCCATCGAGATTGGGTCCATTCCCAAATCGTTGCACAACCAGTTGGCCTTCAAAACCGCGTCCAGGTCGCCGACGCCAGTATCGGCACCCAAGGCCCAGGCTGCTTCATATTCGGGACCTTCGCCCGCAATCTTCCAGTTGCGCGGGTGTGCGTTGACCATGTACTTGTCCGAATGTTCGCCCAACCGGCAGACGCGACCGCAGGCAATCGTGCAAGCGAAGCACGCTTTGTTCGCGACCATGCGAGTATCCTTCACAGCGTTGCCGTTGAGATTCTCTGCCAACTCGAATTGACCCTGCTGAAAATTGCGGGTCGGTAAGCCGCCGAAGGCGTTTGTCAAATCGATCGTGGCGGCTGTGCCCAGTTCTCCAAACGCCTTGCGGCCTGGGTTGTCTTGCATCTCGGCCCGCATGTCCCAGACCGCTTTCATAAAGTTCTCTGGCTCGGCGATCTCGACCCCGCCAGTACCGCGGACGGCAATGGCTTTCAAGTTCTTCGACCCCATCACGGCACCGACACCGCTACGCCCCGCCGCGCGATGTTTGTCGTTCATGATGCAGGCAAAACGCACCAAGTTTTCGCCAGCCGGGCCGATCGACGACACGCGGAGGGCAGGGATGCCTAGCTCATCGCGCAAACCATCCTCGGTTTCGAACACGCCTTTGCCCCAAAATTGTGCGGCGTCACGAATCTCGACGCGATCGTCATAGATGAATAGATAACAGGGTCTCGGTGCCTGGCCTTCCAAGATCAGGAGATCGTAGCCGGCGAATTTCAGTTCGGGTCCCCAATGACCACCCGAATTCGAGGTTGTGATGGCATTGGTCAATGCGCCCTTGGTCACCACCATGTACCGCGCAGCGCAGGGAACGTGTGTGCCCGTTAGTGGCCCGGTGGCGAAAATCAGCTTGTTGTCGGGCCCGAGCGGGTCTGCCGCCGGATCCATTTCTTCGTACAAGTAGCGAGCCGCCAATCCGCGGCCGCCAATGTACTCACGCATCCATGCGTCGGGAATGTCTTCGATCGCGTGGGTGCCCGTCGTCAGGTTGACTCGCAGTAGCTTGCCTGTCCAACCGCCCATCCTATCATCCTCGTGTTAGTTTGCTGTTTGATACTGTTCGTAGAAAACAGATGAGGTTGTTGCTCCTTGCGGCGGTCAGGATCATGGCCCGACCAGCCGATGCCTACACTTTTCGCTAACGTCAATTGGTTGCAACGGCGGCCTCGATGTAGTTTGAATTGACTCGCTCGGTCCACGGGACAAACCATCCACCTGTTTTGTCCGCTTCTACATACTCGATGGCATCTGTCGGACACGCCGTCGCGCACGCTGGATCTCCGCCACAGAGATTGCACTTGGTGGCCACGTCCGACTGCGGTGTTGTAAAGACCGTTCCAAACGGGCAGGCGATCGTGCAAAGATGGCAGCCGATACAGACAGCGTCGATGACGACTTTGGCACCAGTCGTGTTGTCGACGGCAATGGCGTTGACCGGGCAGGCCGACATGCACCACGCTTCATCGCATTGCAGGCACGTGTATGGCGCATAGCTGGCCTCTTCGTCGAACACGTTGACCCGAATTACGCTCTTAGACGGCGCGAACGTGCCGGTCTGAACCCACGAACAGGCCAATTCACATTGCATACAGCCGGTACATCGGTCCGGCACGATATTCAGAACCTTGGTCATGGTAGCTTCCTTAGCGCCAAGCAAAACCCAGAATGAAAAACTCAGTGGAACGCAAAACTAAACAGCCGGATCGTGCCCCAGAATCTACCAAACCACCATTCGAAACACCAGTGAACCGTGATTTTGTCGGCAACGAGGCCAACGGGCTGTTAGGCAGAGTATGCAGATGATTGCGCCGCCCGAGGCACGAAAACAGCCGGATTATTTCCGAGATTCTGCTCCGCAATCCGTGCCTGCATTTCTCATCAACGCTCAGCTACTGCGTAGTCAGGTGAATCGCGAATTCACTCGCAAATTTCTCACGAATCGCATGGACGGAGGCGAATTCCTTTTCTGTTTCGGTAAACGCGGCATTGATAATGCCCTGAATAGAGGATTCCTGCTGCGGCAGCGGAGTCGACGTCTCTGCGAGCAACCCCAACAGCTTACCGAAGTCTTCACGGATAATACGACGTTGGACGAGCAGGAATCTGCGTTGCGCGGAGATGAATGCGGCGCCATGATCCGATTCAGGTGCCTGCAAATGCGACACGACTGCAATCGACTGATTTACTGATTCAATCAGCGTGCGATGTGTGTGCTGCAGAGCACCAGGATCCGCCTCCTCCGGACTCTCCATGAAATGGGACAGAGCCAACCCAAATTCGCGCGAAGCCTGCGAGATTTGCTGGTCAATGCTGTCCATATCACGGATCAGCGTCATTGCCGCAGTTTGGCGTTGCGTATGGCGCCGCGATGCCACGAGAACGTAAGCCGAGCCAATTCCAATCAGGATCGACAGCACGATCAGCGTCAACTTCAATCTGTTTGACATTCGTTGCTGCCGGGGCGCAAGAGTTAAGGAAACGGTCCGTGTTGAACATTTGGTGTGTGCGACGACGAACGCCGAAGCGGTCACAGGTGCGATGAATTGTATAGGCTGCACGGGCGATTCGGCCAGATCAAGTACCGGCCTGGTCGACTGGCGAGACCGCTGGTTGCCATCGAATCACGGCGAAGACGTGCTTCTCGGTTTCTTTCGAGATATTCTGGGAAATGATGTCCGGCGCGGCGTCAATGGAGTAGAACGCGAAAAGGGAATCGTAGATGGCCGACTGGGTTACACCAGAACTCCTGCAAACGCTGCTCAATCGGCACGGTGCCGCACTGGAGTTGTTTGCGTCTCAATGGACTACGTCACCGGATGACTGTGTCCAAGACGCCTTTATCCAGTTGGTTCGTCAGACAAGATCACCGGATTGCGTGCCCGCCTGGTTGTTTCGCGTGGTGCGAAATCGGGCCATTAGCATGAAGCGATCAGCGAACCGTCGGAAACGGCACGAATTGGCTGCGTCTGGTTCGCGACCCGCGTGGTTTACGACCAACCGAGATGGCCTGATTGACGCCGCAGCGCTCAGCGACGCGTTGCGGGAATTGTCAGACCGTCACCGTGAAGTGATTGTCGCCAAGATTTGGGGCGGTCTTTCCTTCGAGCAGATCGCCAAAATTGTGGGAACGTCGCGCAGTAGTGCGCATCGCCGCTACGAAGCAGGATTGATCATTCTTAGAAAACGACTGGAGCCGTCATGGCTGAACGAGAGCAACCGAGTGAAGAACTCGGTGAATTCGAGCGCCACTTAAGCGCGTTGACACCACGTCCGCTGACATTGGATCGGGCGGTGCTGTTGTTTCAGGCTGGAAAGGAAGCCTCGCGGACCGATCGCCGTCGGTGGCGTAATCGCCAACGGTGCTGGCAAGCTGTGGCTGCGGCGATGACGTTGCTGGCGCTCGGGGCGTCGTGGCACGCTTGGCAAGATCAGCCGCAGGTCGTCCAGCGGATCCGCTACTTGCCGGCACCCGCTGTGGTGGACGAGTTGCCGCACGATTCGTCGTCTGTCGTGCGTTCGCAAAATCGGAATCGAAATCACTACTTGCACCAACGGTACGTTGCGTTGACCGTCGGACTTGATGGACTTGATGGACTTGACGTTCCAGCGGCGTTCGGCTCATTCGATAAGTTTGACAATCGCACTTATCGTGACTTGATGGACCAATACTATGAATTTCCATAACGTCTGGAGACGACTGATGCTTCGAACAGGCCAATGTCTGCCGTGGTTTGTGATTTGTGCATCCTGCCTGACGTCAATCGCACGAGCGCAAGCTATCGCCTTGCACCACTCCAGCGAAACAGGGCAAAAGCAGGAGGTACGTCAATTATGGAAATTGATGTTGACTCCGATGCCAGAAGGCAGGCCGGCGTTAAAGCGATCGTTGTTGCCTCGTTATTGGGAACAGCAACATGGTGACGCGACACCGTTTTATTTGCGGGCTTTAATGCAAGAAGCAGGCTTGCCGGCGGAGACGCGCAACGTCTACCGGGATCATGTGGATGAATGGATGTGGACCGCAGACGAGCTAGGTCAAGACGCGCGAAAGGCGATACGAGAATGGCTTGCCGCATATGACAAGATCCTTGAAGACGTGCGCGTGGCAACGTACCGCGAACGGATTGATCTGGATTTGCGACTCCGCGATCTGAGTGGCTTGGATGCAATCTATTTTCGGTTACCCGCCGCGCAAAGGACTCGCGATCTGGCTCGCATGTTACAGATCAAGGTGCGGTTGGAGATCTCAGAAGGCCAGTATGACGAAGCAATCGAAACGCTACGAATGGGGTATCGGCTGGCAGAATTTGCAGCAGAAACCCCCACGTTGATCAATGACCTGGTGGGAGTTGCAATCGCGAACATCATGACGCACGAATTGGTTCGGCTAATTGGATCCCCCGACGCGCCGAACATGTACTGGGCCATCGCATCGCTACCACGGCCCCTGATCGACATGAGGCAAGCATTCGAGCACGAGAGCGCCATCGTGCTGCAGATTTTTCCTTTTCTGAAAGACGCAGAAACTGCCCGTCGTTCGCCTGATCAGTGGCGGCAGTTGGTCGTCGGCGTGTTCACGTTGATTCCCGAGCTAACGGGTGACTCCGCCGATAAAAAAGAGCCATTGAGCCCGGCGCAGGTGGAGGAGTTGATGATGAAGGGTTTCCCGCAGGCCAAACAGGAACTGGTCAATGATGGAGTGGATAAGAAAACAGTTGACGCGATGTCTGCTGGGCAGGTGATTGCGATCCACGCAGCGCGTAGAAATCGGAGAATGTACGACGAGAATTACAAGTGGTTCATGCTCTCGTTTGCGGAAGCACGAGAACATTGGGCCTTGTCGCAGCCCAATCAACTGCCAGACGATGCAACGCCAACGAATACCGATGGCGTCGAGATCATTCCAATTACTTCGATCCTGATGCCCAGCTTCAGACCGGCCTGGCACGCCTCCATGCGGCTCGAACGCCAGTTGGCGGCAGTTCGCGCGATCGAGGCGATTCGGATGCACGCGGCTGCCAACGAAGGGACGTTGCCGAAGTCGCTCGCCAATATCACGGCCGCCGTCGTGCCCGATGATCCATTTCTGGATCAGCCCTTTACCTACCGAGTGACTGGCGAGACAGCGATCCTCACAACGAAGTCGGCAGGCACGGACGAACCGTGGTACGAAATCTACCGCTATGAGCTTACGATCAAGAAGTGATGCAGCGGGCAACTTCCAGTTGTGGGATGGCCTCCTGACCATCCCACGGCCCCTGTCCAAGTCCAAATACTCGATAGCCTTCGATCATCCACGGCTTGATGTCTCGATCGCCCAGTCTTGCAGCCTTTTCTTGAGTGCTGTGCACCTCTGGCCCGTGTCTTCTCGGTGAACCGCCATCCCGATTGCCTTCTTCGTACCGACGAGTATCACGAGCTGTTTTCCCCTGGTGACGGCGGTATAGAGCAGGTTTCTTTTGAGCATGAGATAATGTTGCGTGTGAAGAGGGATGACCACACAGGGGAACTCGGAACCCTGACTCTTGTGGATGGACAGAACATATGCCAGAGACAACTCGTCCAGATCCGCGAAATCGTACTCGACTGGACAACCCTCGAAATTCACTGTCATGAGCTGCTCAACACGGTTGATTTTTTCGACGAGGCCAAGGTCACCGTTGAACACGTCCCGATTGTAGTTGTTCTCGGTCTGGATCACTCGATCTCCAATTCGAAAGGTCCAGCCAAACCGCTGCACTTCGGGGCCTTTGTCGCCGGGATTGATTGCCTCCTGCATTACCTGATTCAGATTCCTGGCCCCCAGAAGTGAGCGATTCATGGGAGTCAGGACTTGAATATCCGCTTTGGGATCGAGCCCAAAGCGATCCGGAATGCGATCTTTGACCAGCTTGACCACCATCTCTTGGATGGCTTCCGGTTCATTGGATTCCACAACGTAGAAGTCTGTCAGTTCCGCTGACGACGACATGTCCGGCATCTGCCCGTGATTGACGGCGTAGGCGGCAGTGATGATTCGGCTTTGGCGGGCCTGCCGAAAAATCTCCGTCAGACGTACCACCGGGACCACGTTCGAGGCAATCAGATCTGCCAACACCGCGCCCGGTCCAACGGAGGGCAACTGATCCGCATCGCCGACGAGGATCACACAGGCAGTGCTCGGAACCGCCCGCAAGAACTGATGCCCCAAAACGACATCGACCATCGAGGTTTCGTCCAATACGAACAGATCGCCTGCCAGTGGACGATGCTGGTTCCGCTTGAAATCACCCGTGGCTGGGTCGAATTCCAGCAGACGGTGAATCGTCTTGGCCGTTCGCTCCGTTGTCTCGGCCAGGCGTTTGGTGGCCCTCCCCGTGGGTGCAGCCAACACGCACTTCAGCTTCTTGGCCGAGAAAATCTCCAGGATGCTGCGGACCAGCGTGGTCTTTCCCACTCCGGGCCCGCCCGTGATGACAAGTAGCTTGTGCTGACAAGCCTGTCGGATGGCCTCCTGCTGACCCGCTGCCAAGTTGATGCCCAACTGTCGTTCGACCCAAGAGACGGCCTTATCGAAATCGATACTGGGCAATGGGTGTGGCGTTGCAGAGGCAAGATGATGCACGAATTGAGCCAGTCCAACTTCAGCCCGGTGGAGGCTGAGCAAGAAGAGCCACGGTTGGCCGTCCACGCTTTCTCGAACGACGTCCCCGTCGGCGACGACGCTTACGACAGCGTCTTCGACAATACGTTGTTCGATCTCAACCAGTTGCGTGGTGTGTTCAACGACGCCCGGCTCTGGATAGCCGCAGTGCCCCTTGCTCGCCAGTTCTTGCAAGCTGTAGAGAACGGCTGCTCGTGCACGGTAAGGGCTGTTGCGATCGATCCCCAACTTGGCCGCTAGTTCATCCGCCGTTTTGAAACCGATCCCTCGAATGTCGTCGGCCAGTTGGTACGGGTTCGCTTTGATCTTGGCGATGGACTCGTGACCGTAAGTGCGGTAGATCCGAACGGCTCGTCCCGCCGTGATGCAATGCTCTGTCAAAAAGAGCATGATCTTGCGGACTTCTTTCTGTTCCTGCCAGCTCTGGCGAATTCGTTTGACTCGCTCTGGCCCGATGCCTTTGATGTGAAGAAGGAAATCTGGGGAATCCTCAAGGATCTCCAGCGTCTGTTCGTGATGAACGTCGACAATTCTCGCCGCTAGTTTCGGACCGAGGCCGCGGATTGCTCCTGAAGCCAGGTATCGCTCAATTCCTTCAGCTGATGCCGGATGCGTGATTCTTAGCTCGCTTGCCTTGAACTGTTGGCCGTGCTGTCGATCGATGGTCCAATGGCCCGTTGCCTCACAATGCTCGCCCGCCGTGACGGAGGTAGCATTGCCAACCACCGTGACCAGATCGTTTCGCCCGGTGACCTTGACCCGCACGACGGCAAAGCCGTTTTCCACGTTGTGGTAGGTGACACGTTCAACGATTCCGTTCAGGGTTTCGGTCATTGCTCTTCTAATTGTGACGGCTTCATACGTGTGTATGGGAGGACGCTGATGCTGTCGCCCGTGGGCCTGTCTGGCCTCTCACGGTGACGGTTCTCGCCCGCCTTACTCTTGAACCGACTCTAACAAGCCCAGACGCCAGCCGAGCCGACCATACCGTTTGCCCCAATGCTCATCGGCCAATCCCTGAAAGAGGAACTGCAAGTCCGTTGCGTCTACCTCCAACCGTTGGTCGTATCCGCTGCGGATCAACTCGCCATGACTGAAATACTTGTCCAACTCCTTCAGATGATACGTGTGGCTTGCTTCAAAGATATCGCCACGTAGAGCGACTTCAGGCTCGCCGAACCCTCGTGGGAATTCTGCCAGCTTTGTTTCTGCCCGCCACATGCCTCCATCCAAGGAGGTGAAGAACAGGTGGGCCTCTTCTTGATCGCAGATTATCCAGAAGTCGAGCCAACCCTTGAGATTGGCGGGCTTCTGTGCATACAGCGGCCTGGGCAATGACCAGGAACTCGGATCGTTGATGTCTTCAATTGTCGAGTAGCACGGGCCGAAGGGAATGTCGCGGGAAGAATCTTCCAATTGATAAACCAAGTACCATTTTCGATGCGGCGTGAAATAGAAGACTTGTGGTGCACCGCGGTAACCCATGCTCATCTCAAGCAGCTGCCACTGAGTGTCGTTTGCGTCCTTCCAGTCGGCGAGGCTGATGTGGCCGATGCGAATATACCCAGCGGGCTTGCCATTGCCGCCGTTCAGCTTTCGAAGGGTACAGAACAAGTGCCACCGATCTTGGTAGCGGACGACACTGGGATCTTTGACGGCGTGCCAAGGATTATCCGGCGATGGTGGCAGGCGTTTGGGATTCACTGCCAACAGCGGCTCGGAGGATCTCCAGCGAAAGTTGCCTGTACGTAACGCATTCGTAGATTCTTGTCGGCGATCTTGGGCAATCGTCGAGCCATACACCAGAAGAACTGTGGCAAAGGACACGGCGATGCGAGTGAGTATGTTCATTTTCACATGTTGAGATGCTACGTCGACGACGGCCTTCGGTGCGTATCGGTTTTCGCTGTGGGAGAGTTCGTAGCCCGTTGGTTTTCAGAAAGACCGTTCAGTTCCCGCGACCAGATCGGCGGGAGCCTTGAGGACGTGTTCGCGAGTCAAAACTTTGGGAATCGACGGCGGCATGGTGTTATGATAGCTGGTCCGCCTATCTCTCGCTCAATGTTCGGGCCTTGGACCGGGAATCTTCGGAATTGGTTGGAAATGTACGATCCCGTGTTAAAGTATTGGCACGACTACAGCACAAGACACCTTGGCGAGGACAAGAATGATGAACGACCTTTCAAGACGCAACTTCCTGTTCGTTTCCTCTGGAGCCGCAGCGGGAACGATGCTCGTTTCAGGTGCTTCAGAAGCCGAAGCGGCCGAGGGAATTGACTTTTCCGCGAGCGGTTTGGTCACGGGCAAACCAAAGCCGCTGCGACATAAGTCGATCCCCGGTTTTCTAACTGCCGAGCAAATCGCCCCTCACCACACCGCACACTACGGCGGTGCTCTGCGAGGTTATTCAGGTATCGATGCCAAACTGGAAGAGAGCATCAAGGAAGGCACAGCCATCGATGCGAACGCCTACGGTGCCATGCATCGAGCCAGACAAAGCAAAGGGAACAGCGTTGTCCTGCACGAATTGTACTTTGACGGGCTCGTGCCAACGTTGTCTGATCCCAAGGCTGACGTGCGAGCGGCCATCGAGAAGAGGTTTGGCTCACTCGAGAAATGGGCTGACGACTTCCAGGCTAGTGCCAAGACCGCCGCTGGGTGGGCCATGCTGACGTATCATCCAGCCAATGGAAAACTGTATAACGTCGTCAGCGACGAACATGCCATGGGACCGCTCTGGATGGCCACGCCGTTGGTCGTCGTCGATGTTTATGAACACGCCTTCTACATCGACTACCACAACCGCAAAGCCGAATATGTCGAGAAGTTCATGGACCATATCGATTGGTCCGAAGTGAACGTCCGGTATCGGGCAGTGTCGGCCTGAGGCGGTACCGTCCACAATGCCGAGTAACATGATTCACATGTTTGGCATTTGCTCGAAATGAACCACAGGGAGAGTACGAATGAACACCAAGTGCGTCGTCTTGTTCACGATATTGACGTTCCTGTCGGCCTGATTGTCGGCGCCGTCGGCGGCGCGCCTTCCGGCTATTCGATTCCCTCGAGAAGAGAGCAGAAAGGACTGATCTGATGACACGTGGCGATCCAGCTCTCTGCCTGATTGGAGCCTTCATCGCGGTAGCCTCGTGCGTATCCAACGCAGCCGTAGCCGGTGACAAACCCAACGTCCTGTTCATTTCGGTGGACGATCTCAACGACTGGATCGGCTGTCTCGGCGGCCATCCGCAGGCGCGGACGCCGAATTTCGATCGACTCGCCGCGAGCAGCGTGTTATTCGACAACGCCCACTGTCCTGGTGCCTCCTGTAATCCCTCGCGCACCGCGATTATGACCGGACTGTCGCCACATCGTTCGGGGCTTTATCAGAACGGGCAGAAGATGCGGGAGGTTCTTCCCGAAGCCGAATTGCTGCCCAGGTACTTCGGCAATCACGGCTACTGGTCCGGCGGTTCGGGCAAGCTGTTGCACTACTTCATCGACGCGCGGTCCTGGGATGAATACTTCCCAGCCAAAGAAACTGAAAATCCCTTTCCACGCACGCTGTATCCGGACAAGCGGCCCGTCAACCTGCCGCGCGGCGGTCCCTGGCAACACGGAGAAACCGATTGGGCCGCGTTGGATGCCACCGACGAGGAATTCGGCGGCGACTGGCTGGTGTCGAAATATGTGGGCGAGAAGCTTCGCCAAGAGCATGACAAGCCGTTCTTTCTGGCCTGCGGCATCTATCGTCCGCACGAGCCATGGTTCGTTCCGAAACCATATTTCGATCTGTTTCCGTTGGCAGACATCCAACTCCCGCTGGGATACAAGGAAGATGATCTGGACGACTTGCCTCCCGCCGGGAAGAAGCGTGGTCCCAATCGGTATCTCGCGCACATTCGAAAACACGACCAATGGAAGCAGGGCATTCAGGGCTATCTCGCTTCGATCGCCTTTGCCGACGCCATGCTCGGCCGCGTTCTTGATGCGTTAGAGAAGGGGCCGAATCGGGACAACACCATCGTGGCGCTTTGGAGCGACCACGGCTGGCATCTGGGCGAGAAGCAGCATTGGCAGAAATACACCGCCTGGCGGGTCTGCTCTCGCGTACCTCTGATGATCCGTGTTCCGGAAGGTGTTCCTGGGTTGCCGGCTGGCACGAAACCCGGCGTCAGCTCCCGGCCTGTCAATCTGTTGAGCCTGTACCCGACGCTCATTGAACTCAGCGGGCTCCCACCCAAATCGGACAATCACGGCCCCAGCCTGGTGCCCTTGCTCAAGGATCCAGCCGCCGATTGGAAACATGTCTCACTCACGCACTTGGGCGAACCCGGCACGTTCGGCCTCAGCGCCGAGGGCTGGCGCTACATTCATTATGCCAACGGCGACGAGGAACTCTACGATGTCAAAAGCGACCCTTACGAATGGACCAACCTGGCCGCAAAATCGGAACACACGGGCAAGCTTGCGGAACTGCGGGCGTTGGCGCCGAAAAAGTTCGCACCCCTGAAGCCGCTTCGCGACGAGTCCCTCCCACCGCTCAAGTGGATGGCGTCAAACGGCTCGCCAGCGCCGGCGTCGAAGCCGGACGGCAACACCTTCGATGTTGTGTTCATCAATCGGCGCAAGGCGACGGTGAATCTTTTTTGGATGGATCGGCAGGGCAAGCCCAAGCCCTATGGCGGAATCGCAGCCGGAAAACGCAAGCGCCAGAGCACGCGGCCGGGGGCAGTCTGGCTGATCACGGATGAGGACAATGAACCGCTCGGGCATTTCTCTGTCGGCGATCGCAGCTCGCGGGCGGTGGTTCCGCCACGGCGGAAAAAGAAGCGTGCAGCGGATGATTTCAAAGTCACGGCACCGCCTCGGGAATTGAAGCTGGCCCCTTTTTACAAGAAGTACGTCAGTGCCCACGGCTATCCCGTTGTCAGTTCCGGCAAGGTGAACGACTATGCGCTCAAGGAGGCGGCTTACCTGATCAATATGATGCTGGCCAAGCGTCCCGATGTCCGCGACGCCATGATCAAGAGTGGGTCCCGTATGATTGTCATGGCCCACAACGAATACACCACCGACGTCCCCGAACACTCCCACCTTCGCCCCAAGGACTTCCGGGACGCCCGCGCCCGCGGCTTGGGCGGTTCGCGGACAGATCCGGTCTGTTCCTGCGCCGAGGAGAACATTTTGGCGTATGAGGGTGATCCCTATTCCACGGAGAGTATCTTGATTCACGAATTCGCGCACAACATCCATCTGCGCGGCATGGTGAATGTGGACGACGGCTTTGACGACCGGCTCAAGATGGCCTACGACAGGGCGATGGCCGCCGGCTTGTGGGAGGGGAAATACGCTTCGGTCAATCATGCCGAATATTTCGCCGAGGGCGTGCAATCGTGGTTCGACAACAACCGTCAGCCCGATCACGACCACAATCACGTGGACACACGCAAAGAATTGAAGCAGTACGATCCCGGACTGGCGGCGATGTGCGAAGAAGTCTTTGGCGACACGAAGCTGGTCTACACCAAACCGACGACGAGGCTGCGCAATCATCTGACCGGATACGATCCGTCCAAGTCGCCGAAATTCGAATGGCCGGAGCGACTGGATGAGGCCAGGAAAGCCATTCATGAGAAAGCCAGAGCGCGCGGCAAGAAGCGTCCAAAACCATAAGTGAATTAGCAAAAAGACGTGGAAGACAGGAAAAGATAATGATTAGAGTAACTAGTGTGGACCTGCGATTGAGGCGTTTATTTTTGAATTCTCTAGCTTGTGTGATGACCGTCACGCTACTGCTACTCGTGGCATCCAGCTCGACACAAGCGGCCGACGCGAATCGCCCCAATATCATCCTGATCCTGGCAGATGACATGGGGCTTGACTCAGTGTCTGCGTTCAACCCCGAGATGGGGATGGCGACTCCAGCCATTGATCGGTTGGCCAGCGAGGGGATGCGGTTTGTCGATGCACACTCGACATCAGCGGTCTGCACACCGACACGATACGGCGTATTAACCGGACGATACAACTGGCGTTCACGACTCAAACGAGGCATCGTTGGTCAGTGGGAACGTCCGTTGATTGAGGACTCCCGCCTTACCTTGCCTGAGATGCTGCGTGAGCACGGTTACGACACCGCCTGTATTGGCAAGTGGCATCTAGGTTGGAATTGGCCAAAGAAAGGTGGGGGCACCACCGAACGGCTCAGTGAAATCGACTTCAGCGGAAAAGTAGCAGGAGGGCCCAACGACCACGGCTTCGACTATTACTTCGGCGATGATGTTCCGAACTGGCCTCCCTACGCATGGAGAGAAAATGATCGAATCCTGGGCGAGATAACGACGACCATGAAAGGTGGAATCATGGTTGGAGTAGGTGCTGGTCCGGCCGTTGCCGATTGGGACTTTCGAGCGGTTCTGTTTGAGTACGCAAAACGGTGCTCGCAACACATTCGTGGTCGTGCCGAAAGGAAGCCACCGTTTTTTCTCTATGTCCCGTTGCCCTCGCCGCATACGCCGATTGCTCCCCATAGGGACTTTCGCGGGAAGTCGGGCGTGAGTGAGTACGCCGATTTCTTAGCTCAAACTGATTGGGCCGTTGGTGAAATAACGAGGGCCTTGAAAGAGACGGGACAGGATAAGAACACGGTCGTGTTTTTTACGTGCGACAATGGAACGTCCCCGCAGGCGAAGTTTGCCGAACTGGACGCTGCGGGAGTTCATCTGAACGAACATTGGCGAGGCTGGAAGGCCGATGCTTATGAAGGCGGTCATCGCGTTCCGTTTATCGTCCGCTGGCCGGGAGAAATCAAAGACGGTTCCAAGAGCGACCAGACGATCACCCTGGCCGACATTATGGCGACTTGTGCCGAAATCGTGGAACACACTCTGCCCGCCAACGCCGCGGAAGA
Organism: Pirellulaceae bacterium; assembly: GCA_030744725.1. Lineage (GTDB taxonomy): Bacteria > Planctomycetota > Planctomycetia > Pirellulales > Pirellulaceae > ARS98. The sequence goes on along the minus strand of JASLPZ010000003.1, from coordinate 7,642 downwards.
TAGTGTCAGCCTGCTTTCAACTCTACACGGCAAGAAAACGATTGAGCCGTTGCATGAAGTGGTCGTTCATCACTCAATCTCTGGTCATTTTGCGATCCGCAAGGGGGATTGGAAGTTGCTCCTCTGTCGCGGCTCGGGAGGTTGGAGTTCACCTCGTGAGCCAGCAGCTGCCAAGCAAGGCCTGCCACTTGTACAGCTGTTCAACCTCCGCGATGACCCCAAAGAATCGAAAAACCTCCAGGCGGCGCATCCGGAAATCGTGAACCAGCTCACGGCTGACTTGCGTCGAATGATTGAACAAGGTCGCTCAACTTCAGGACCCAGCCAGCCAAATCATGCGGATGCTATATGGTGGCGCGGCTTGCCGTGGCAGAAAAACTAACTCGACGGAATGTCGCAGAGTCGTTGTTCGCTGCGAACAATACGCCAACTTCATGGAAAATGAAAACAGGACTTTGGACGTCACTGACGCCCAAAGCCCTGTGGCTAGACCGGATGGATCACTGCCCGCTACCTGTAGCGGGCCTTGAACTCCTCGGCGGCCTTCTTGCGGCGAGCCGCTTCTTCCGGATCCATCTTACCGAGGAACCACTTGTGGTCGTCGGAGTTGAGGACGCTATCCAGTTTTGTCTGGAGCGCTTTGGTCGCTTCGAGCTTCTTGGGATCCTCTGACTTCAGCCCCTTCTCGATCATCTTCTGGAGTTCGGGAACGTACTCCATATAAAAGGTCTTGGCGATGTCGTAGGTCCCGTGCCAGTGCGTGTAATCGGGACCCATCATTGACACACCGTGCCGTGCACGACGACCTTCATGGTGCCAAAGCTCGAACCAGATCCAATCCACGTGGTTGGCGAAGTTCGCTGGAACACCTCTAACTGGCTTGGCCAGTTCATATAGCTCCTTGCCCGGCGTCGCAAACTTGTTGTTGTAGAGGTCAATCAGTCCGTCGTACTGGACGTAGAAGTTGTCGATCCAGTTCTTATTGTGGCAGTTGCTGCAGACATCCGTCATCTTCTGACGGCGAAGCTGCCACGGTACATTGGCTCCCGGGAGTCCCATCTTGGCGTCTGACACCTCAGGCCGGACCGATACTGGCGGGCGGTTGTTCCAACTGATACGAAGACCGATATCGTGTGTAACCGGCTGGTTCTTGGTGGCCGACATGTGGCAGGTCGCGCAAGTCGGAGCCGCCCAGTAATCCTCGCCCACGATCCACTTCGGGCTGTCGAGATTCATCTTGTTGATGTTGGCGAAAAAGGCGATACCGTGCTTCGATTCCTCGTAGATCTCTTTCTGCGGGTGGTCCGGCCCCAGGTGGCACTTGCCACACGTATCGGGATGCCGCGCCTGAGCGGCGGAAAAACCGTGTCGTGTGTGGCAGGCCGAACATGAACCCTCCGAACCATCTGGGTTGATACGTCCGATCCCGGTGTTCGGCCATGTCGCTGGGTCGAGTTTGCCGCCTGGGAGTACTTTCACTTGCGAACCATGACATTGCCAACAACCGTTGACCGCCGCGGCTGAATTCCCATGTGGAAAGCCCATCGTCTTCATTCCCCTGTTGCCTTCGACGATCTCCGCGAGCACGTTATCCAACGAACCGAGAATGCGGGCCCCCTTTGAATGGTGCGAGTCAGCGAATTCTTGGACCTCATTGGCGTGACAACGACCGCAATCTTTGGGGCTAACGATCGTCGAGATCATCTCGTCGTAATGGAGCATGGCATCGGAGTCGCCCTTCTCGGCCGCGTGACATTCATAACAGCCGACGTTCGCCCGAAAGTGCTTGCTCTCACCCCACATCTGATAGAGTGCGCGACTCTCCTTCTTGTGGCACTTAATGCAATCTGCCGAGGTCGCGCTGAGCTTTGGCAAGCCGATCGCCTGACCACGAACGGCGGAAGACGTCGCGAGCATTAAAGCGAGGACAGCGAAACAGACTCCCGTTGCGCGCGCTACCCTAGTTGAGATCCTGGAGTAAGTCATGGTCATATCCTCCTTTTCGATCGAGTGATCAATCATGTTTCCGTACTTTCTTCCGCTCCCTCGGACTGCTGAGCCGACTGGGCCGAACTAGTCACATCGGGCGCGAAGACATAGACGGTGTCGTAAGCCAACCTGCCCGAGAGGACAGGAATCGTAATTCGCACAAAAATTGTGTAGATCAGCAGACCAAACCCCCAGATCCCGAAGCAGACCAACGTCTCGTTGAAAGTCGGCGCATATTCGACGATCTCTCCGAGCGGCGATGGGATGAACGCCGGAACGATCAGGCCCATTCCCTTCTCGATCCAGATGCCAAGTAGGATCATGACGCAGGCCAGATTCATCACTAGCAAGTTGCGATGCAGCGGTGAGTAAAGAATGATCATCGCGCCTGTATTGAGTGCGATGGCGGTCCAGATCCAAGGCACGAGGGCGCTGTGACCATGCAGTCCAAGGAACAGGTATCGTGTCGACGCCATGTGCGCCGAACCGGTATAAAACTCGGTGAAGAGTTCGCAAATCAGCAAGAACATGCTGATTGTGAGCGCTATCGTGACAATGTTCCGCAGCAATCGCAGGGCTTTGTCAGATACGTGATAGGTGCTGTAGTAACGAATGAACTGCAGCGTCAGGATGATAAACGCCGGACCCGCGGCGAACGCCGAAGCCAGGAATCGTGGCGCGATGATCGCCGAGTTCCAAAAAGGTCGACCTCCAAGCCCGACGTACAGAAACGCGGTAACTGTGTGGATGCTGATCGCCCAGGCAATCGCCACAAACACGAACGGGATATAAAACAACGGACTTGGCTTGCGGCGGCGGTAGACACAGTAGATCAGGTATCCGCAAATATGCATGTTCAGGATGAGATAGCCGCCGAGCGCGATGACGTCCCACGTGAGCATCGAGATAGGGAAGTTGAATCGCCAGAAGAGGTGCATGAAACGATCCGGACGACCGAGATCCACGTTTACGAACAGCAAACACATCACGATCGAGGCGACACCGAGCAACTCTCCGAAAATGACCAGATGATGCAACTCCTTGTTGCGATAAACGTAGGCTGGGATGACCAGCATCACCGCCGCCGCCGCCATGCCGACGAGGAACGTGAAGTTCGCGATATACATTCCCCACGAAACATGGTCGGTCATGCCTGTCGTGATCAAACCTTGGACTAATTGTTTGCAGTAGGCGTTGACTCCCAACAGCGTAAGGACAGTCAGCAACAGCATCCAAATGTAGTACTGCCAAGTACCGATGAAACTAATCCGTAAGCATCGCCAAAGGAAGATCGCGTAGTCTTTCATGCGACACCTTCTTCCGTTACGTCGTCGGGCACCGCATCTGCTTGTGCGTCCTGTTCCCTGAGCCGCGGATAGTCCTCGTCAAAGTAGTAGAAGAACCGTGGCAGCGTGCCTAATTCCTGCTTGAGTACGAAGACATGCTTCGTCTTGAGGATCTGCGAGACTTCACTTTCGGGGTCAAGGATGTTCCCAAACTTCCGCGCACCGACAGGACAGACTTCGAGGCAGGCAGGCATCTGTCCTTTGCGCGTTCTATGCAGACAGAAATGACACTTCTCCATGACTCCGTTCGAGCGAGGGCGGTTCGACAGGTAGGCCATGTCTTCGTTGAGGACGGTCTGTCCGGTGTCGTCCTTGGCATATCCCGGTTCGGTGAAGTTGAAGCGCCGCGCCCAATATGGGCAGGCTGCTTCGCAGTAACGACAGCCGATGCACCAGTCGTAATCAATGACGACGATGCCGTCTTCGTCCTTCCAGGTGGCTTCGACGGGGCAGACCTTGACACAAGGCGGATTGGCACATTGATGGCACTGAACCGGCATGTAGTAGTGATCATTGTCCGGAACAGTCGGCCGGTCGTAGTGGTGGTCGCCGCGTTCAAGATCAATGCTGCCACGCGGCATCTCGATCACTCGAATGTACTGAACCTCGGGCGAGCGGCTCTGGTTGTTCTCTTCGACACAAGCGTGAACACAACGACGACAACCAATACACCGGCCCAAGTGAAGCGCGTAGACAAATTCAACGCCGTTCTTGGGTTTCACGTCCTCTAAGTTGGGCTCGATGTCGTAACGTTGCGCGACTTCTTTCCGGATTCTGACGAGGACCTTCTCCATTTCCTCGGGCGTCATCTCCTTGTAGTGTTTCTGCAGGAACTTCTCGATCGTAAAGTCACTGGTATCCAGATCGCGGAGCGGGCTCAACGCCGCCGCACACGCAGCCAATCCGCTGCCAGCCGCCAAAGTGCCTTGCAGGAATCCTCGCCGAGTCACGTTTGGCGACGCAGGCTCTGCCGGTGTGCTGTCGCCCGTTTCCCTGTCGTCGCCAGTTGGTTTAGCTGCGTCTGTCATTCCTTTTCCCGTCCCTGGCTGTGAGGCTCGACCTCGTGTAACGCTCGGATCAGCGGGTCGCGTTGCGTTTCAAGCTCCTGGTGCGCATCTCGCCGCTGATCGCCCATACGCAGTGTGTGTGGACCTGGAAGTGGCTGTATCGGGTCCATTGCCGGTACGCGCGGCATGTGTGGGTCGTGGCACTCGGTACATTTCAAGCGGATCTGCTCACCAGCCGAGCTGTCCCAGTATCCATTCGTTCGTCCGTGCGCTCCGTGTTGCCAGTCGCGATACGTTGGACCATGGCATTTCGAGCACAACTTGACGACCTCGTCATAACCCACCACGGTGCCGTCGTGCATCTTGAGCCGGTTGCGATCTACTGGATAGTGGCAGTCGCTGCAACGACTGTTGATGCCATGATCGAGGACGATGTGCTTGTGTTGGAGCAGCGCGACCGGAGGGTCCTCGCGTGGCGGGAATGTCCGATGACAGTCCATGCACGTCCTGTTGAAACCAGCGATGAAGCGGGTTGGTGGGTCCTGCAGGATTGTGCGGCGTGGTGCCGTAGAAAGCGCACCCTCTGGGATGATTCCGGCGTCCAATGTTCCGGAGACCGGTATGTCCAATCGGTTAGGCGTCCGAACGAAGTGGGCCGCAAACAGAATGAACACCAAAGCGACCGCGAAGCCCAGCCACCATGGGACTCGACCCGAGCCAGCGAGATCCGACGGGGACCGCGTTGCTTCCTGCGTTGCGGGGTGACTCATTGCTTGCTCGCTGTGGTGTACTTCGACGGTGCTGTCATCTTTATGCCTTGTTTACGCACGTCGCGTACCAGTTGAGCGGATTTCCTGGTGATTCGCAGATTTTCTGAGACGCACGGTAAACTTGGAACAAAAGCCGAAGCGTCGTCGGCTGGAACGTGTGCGGTTTAGCGCGATCATGTGCGCGGTTCTGTATGCGAAACACATCAGTTCGTCATGGCCTTGGCACAGCGTACACGGCCGCTTTCGCAGATCGTCGGCGTAAGGTGTGCCCGCGGTCAGACCGTGCGGCAGGTTGGCCAACCGGAGCGCGTCGAATTCCTCTGGACACGCCAAAACACGCTGCCCGCATCGAATACACGCAGCCGGGAACACATCTCCCCCGCCCGCGCCGGGAGGACGCACCAGTGGCTCGCCCCAGGCTACGTTCGTTTGCCGATATGCACCTCCAAGCAGCAAGCCAGCCACGGCGCCAATACCCATGGCCAGCCAGTGCCGCCTTGCTATCGCGTCCATCGTCGTGTCACTCACTCCGTCGCCACTGCTGACTCGATCGCCCGTACCTGGACATGACAAGTTCGGCAATTCGCCTTCAACAACAGACGAGGCATATGCTCGCTCGCGTGCTTTGTGACGGGAGCTCCTTTGAGTCCGTCCTCGTGACAGCGCAGGCAATCCGTGGAGTTCCATGTGTTGACGTGCGATCTGCTGTTGGGGAGCATCGGCGGGAACGCGTGCTCATCGAACAGCTGCTCCTCTTCGAGCTTAATCACCACCTCATCGGCGCTCTGTCCAGGGATGAGAACATGGCAGCTGCGACACTTGGCCTTCAACAACACATCTGCCATCCCTTTATGAAACACGCGTGGTGCCTTTCCCACTCCTGTTTCGTGGCAGCGGAGGCAGTCATTGACGTTCCACGCGTTGGCGTGCGACTCAGTATCGGAAAGCGTTGGAGGAAAGGCATGTGAAGCGAAGGCCAGTTCCGGATCAGGCCCGAACTCCGATTCATCTATATCCGCCATCTTCGGCGGACGTGGTGCGGGCTCAGCGAGATTCTGCGCCCCCGTCTCCACCGGCGCGGGTTCTGACGGCTCCGGCGTGGACGCAGTCTTCGTAGGCGTTGCGGCCTGTTCCGCGGGCGGCTCTGTCGGCTCAGATGCAGCCGGTTCCTCTGGCTGCCCCGGCTCTTCTGCCGCTGGCTGGGTGGCGGTGTCTGAGGAAGCCTCTGGCAAATCAATGGCCGTCGGGTCCGGCGCTTGCGGCGAGACTACCGATTCTTTCTCCGCTACCTCTTTGCTGGGCTGACAGCCAGGGATCAACAACATCAACGTGACGATTGAGAGAATGCAAATTCGTTGCATTGTATGGCTCCTTTCCAAGAGATCCTTGACTATCAGGCCTTATTCAGTTTGACAGCACAGACCTTGAATTCAGGCTGCTTCGAGCCAGGATCGTAGGCATCGATTGTGACTCGGTTGGCGGGCATTCAGAACGTGAGACGGCTGCGTGGAAATCAAATGTGGAATTGTCCTAAATGCGACGAATCTATCCACGATAATTTCGCTGTTTGCTGGCAGTGTGGAACGGACCGCAATGGTAGAGAAGAACCCGATTTCGGTCTTCAGCCCGACAACGGCAACACTGTCATGGAACTCGACGAAACGGAACCTCCGCTCAGATGGCAGATCAACTTGTGGTGTTTCTTTCTTCTGGTTAGTTGCGCGGCGCTCATCGTCGGTCTAATTCGAGGGATCCCCGCAGTCGTAGTGTTGGCTCTAATCTGCATCGTCATTGCAAATCTGTTCGGCTTGATCGTCGGGTTGTTTGTCACCCATGTTCTCGGGTTTCCGAACGATGGGTCACTGACGAGGCGCCAATTCGGATCTGCCTCCCGGTGGGCGGCCCAAGTAATTGCCACTGATGCTGACAACAAAGAAAAAAATACAGATGTCGAGCTACCACTTTGCCTTAACTGTATACGGCCCGTTTCGCCATTGGACCACTACTGCCCACATTGTGGACAATCTGTCGGACAATTGACGCCGTATCTCCCCTACGAAGGCATCTGGTTCAATGCTGGGATGTGGGGCAAACTTTGGGACCGGCTTTGGTACAAGAACGTCGATACGGTCGCGCGGAAGTGCTTCTTCTTTTTTTTGATTCTAATCGGCACACCTATCCTGTTGCTTGCGTTGCCAACCGTCTGGTGGTGGAAATCCAGAGAGAATCAGCGGACCTGACATCAAGCCGCCAATACCTCACAGCCGTCGAGTACGGCATCCTGCGACCGCCCTTTGTCGTGAGAAAACCGTTGACGATTCGCAGCCAGACGAAATGAGTCAAACGCAGGCTGGTGTGGGCATGATTGCCGAACAGATGCTCCAATCGAAAGCTCATCAAGTACCAGCGATGAGCCAGTCCGCAGATATGTGGTAGACTCAGTAAGCAGTGTTCGATCTTTTATTGTCGTCTTTCGCTCCGCGAAAGCACCTTCCTTTCGCGGAGCGAAAGGCGACTATGGGACAGTAAT
>JASLPZ010000039.1:0-28974 GCA_030744725.1 Pirellulaceae bacterium | reverse complement strand
AGATCGTCGCGTTGACCATAGACAATCGCAAACGTCGAGGCGTCAAAAAACTCGTCGACACACACGATGGTGTTCGCATGGGGCTTGTTGGACAAGACGGCCATCTGGACTTGACGTTGCGTGAGCATATCCAGCAATTCGCGAATCCCCGGATATGGACAGGTACTAAGATTCCAGGTATCGCAATAGACGCGACGGAATTGGGCACTGGACGAGGCGATGGTTTCCGCATCTCGGTGCTCGGGTGGCATTGCCCGCTGCATCAACGGTTCGACACCATTACCGACAAAGTGGCGATACGCCGGCAGGTCATGCGTGGGCAGCTGCCGCGACACCAGCACGCGATTGGCGGCGTCTGCAATGTCGGCCAGGGTATCCAACAGCGTGCCGTCTAGATCGAAAATGACAGCCGAGTATTCCATGGTCTATCCTGTTCGATGCCCAAACCAGTTGCATCGTGGTCGTGCCCTAAGAAGGAAAAGGCCCCATCAATTCTTCGGCCAATGTCTCTCGTCTACATTGTCAGCAATACGTGCTTGCGCCAAGTAGCTAGCAATGCTGTCCAGGATGAACTTGAATCGATCTTGCCTCAATGCACGCCGTCGACTACAAGCCCTCATCACACGTCTTGACACCGGGATTCACGTCTCGGCGGGCTTTTGCGAATCACGGCCATTGCTGCGAGACGATGCTCATGTTTCGACCCTCAATCCAAACGCGGCAGTGCCGCAGCCGAATAGGGAACATACCAGCATTTGGTACGCTCGCGTCGGTCGCTCACGAAACATGCGCTCACCGTGCGCTTATCATACGATGTAAGACTCTGACTTGTTGGTTGACCTTGTTGCTGCCGCTAGCAGCTGGCCTGTCCTTCTTCGCGGTGGCGACAACAGTTGGGCAGGGGGACACGCTGGCCCGGGCACCCGTGGCGGCTGAGGTCGCAGATCTCAAGCAGCAATTGGAAAAAGGCCTGCGCGCCCGGCGACCAGAAGAATTCCAGTTTGTCGACTTGGTGGTCAAGATGGTAGGAAACGACACGCTGCCGCTGGCACTGGTGAGAAGCACGTTCTTGTGGGCGAAGAAGAAGGCGATCACAACTCGCTATCCATTTCCCTACTTTGAACGTGCCCTCCGCGTCCGCGCCGCCAAACAGGGAATCAAGATCCCGTAGTCGTGTTCGATCTTTTTTGTCGTCTTTCGCTCCGCGAAAGCACGTTCCTTTCGCGGAGCGAAAGGCGACTATCGGACAGTAATTCCTCGAACGATCCTTAGTCGTGTCGAGTATTGGAGAGGCGCACCTACTGTGGGACAAAAGACTTGCAGTTCAATCCAGCAAGTCCGCATCCGGCCACCTGGTTTGGACGACCGCGCGCAACAAGTCTCGTTCGAATCCGTACTGCAGCAATCCCATCGCTTGATCGGCAGGCAACCACTTCAACTGATCGACTTCGTCATTGGCAACGAAAGGCGATTCCTTGCCGATCTGCATATTCCAAAACAGGACGACCTTGACCCTTTGCCGAACCAGGTAACTGAAGCTGCCGGCAAAGTCGCCTAGTACCACGTGGATCCCCGTTTCCTCTTCGACTTCGCGCAACGCGGTTTCCATCCAGCTCTCACCTGCTTCCATCTTCCCCTTTGGAAAAGACCAATCGTCGTACCGGGGCCGATGAATCAACACGACTTCAGGGCCGCGCGCGGAATGACGCCACACCAGACCGCCCGCCGCCTGGATCACGTCGTTCGGGCTGTCTTGCCTGTCATTCATGCTTGGGTTTTCCAGTAACCACCACGCTGGTGATCGAATTGCACCTCACTGCCACGTATGCGATCATCGATCGTTCCATCTCGAAAGACGGTCTGCCCTCCCACCCAGGTCCGCACCGGCCAACCGGTTAGCGACATTCCATGCCAGGGGCTCCATCGCGATTTGGTCTCCTGTTCGTCGTCACGGATCACCGCGGACTTGTGCAGATCGACGAGCACCAGATCGGCATCGTAGCCAACACTGATGCGCCCCTTGTCGACGATGTCCCAAACACGCGCGGGCGCGTCGCACATCCAATGCACAACCTGCTCGATTGAGCAGTTCCCTTGGTGGACCTGGTCGAGCATCAAGGCCAGCGAGTTTTCGACGGCAGGCAGACCCGATGGAGAATTCGGATAAGGCTGTGTCTTTTCTGGCAACGTATGAGGCGCGTGGTCCGTGGCGATCACTTGGATCCGGCCGTCCAGCAAAGCTCGCCACAACGCATCGTTATCCTTCCGAGTCTTGATCGCCGGGTTCATCTGAATCCGCGTGCCCAGCCGATCGTAGTCGTCGACATTGAAAAACAGATGATGCGGACACACTTCACCCGTGATCAAATCGCCATGATCTGCAATAAGATCGAGTTCGCTGGCGGTCGAGACGTGGAGCACGTGAAATCGGTGATGGTAGCGTTTCGCCAAATCGAGCGCCCGTCGAGTGGCAATCACGGCGGCCTGATGGTTGCGAATTCTGGAATGGTCGGCGACATCCTGGGTTCCGGAGAATCGCTGCAGATTGGCCCGAACCGTCGTTTCATCCTCGCAGTGGGCGCAAATCGGCAGTGACGTCTCGCCAAAGATTCGTTCCAGCGCATCCTGGTCGTCGACCAGCAAGTTGCCAGTGCTGGATCCGATGAAGATCTTGATCCCTGGCGTCCGACGCACGGCCCTGAGCACATCGAGATTCTCTGGTGTCGCACCGATGTAAAACCCAAAATTCACCAAACACTTACCAGCGGCCAAGTGCAGTTTGCTTTCAAGCGCGTCCGCTGTGATCGTACTGGGTTGCGTGTTGGGCATTTCCAGAAATGTCGTTACGCCACCTTTGGCGCACGCTCGCGTGGCGTGCTGAAAGTCCTCTTTGTGCGTGAGACCCGGTTCGCGAAAGTGAACCTGGTCGTCAATCACGCCGGGCAGCAAGTGTAAACCGGCAGCATCAATCGTCTCGTCAGCAGAGACCTGCCCAGCTGGATCGATGTCCGCGATCCGGCCGCCATCCAATACAACAGACGTCTGCAAACATCCCGTCGGGAGGACAACGGTCGCGTGCTTGACCAAGGTTATCATGACGTGCACGCTACACCACCTTCGCAATTGACACAATGCTCCCAAGCGATGGTTGACATTTCGTGCCAAACTGGTGTTAGTGGATCGGCACGCGCTCTAACGCCGGAGATTGCGATCGCTGCGTGTGCGAAGACCGTCATACCGAGGGACGACAGGAGGGGGCTCGCGGAGTTGTGGATTGAATTCCAGCGGGCGACGTGTTTCCCCCGTGAAGAAGTTGAACGTATCGACCGGCCCAATGGACGAGAAAAACGGGTTCACGGTGATTCGTACATGGCGTCTGTCCGGCGATACGACAGCCGACGCCGTCAAACTGGCACCCTGGGGAAGGACCGTGATCACGGGGAAAAAGCCGGCGGCCGATGCCGTTGCCCCGTGTCGCGCGGCGGCCATCCGCCGCAACGCGTCACGCGTTTCTCTGGCGCGAGCGAGGTTTTTGACCGCACGACGCATGGCATCACGGCTGAGCCGTTTGTCCAACTGTTCGAGCAAACGAACGGCTGCGATATCGACTTGCTGGTCGTCGAGGCCATCTAGTTGAGCGTTCAGTTGAGCGATCTGATTCTTGTCGCGCAGCTCGGCCGTTAGCTGCTTGCGCAGCCATTCGCGTCGTCTATCGGTTGCAGCCCGCCGCGATTCAGAAAGTCGCGCCGCAGAAGGCCGTGTGCTTCCAACTCGTCGACCTTCCCCGCCAACCTTCTCATCAGCCTGACTCGTTGTCACTCCAATCAACTGACACGACGCAGTCAACAGACAAAGAGTGAGAAATGTGCCAATGCGGTTCATCTTTGCCTCACAAAGTGGAAAAGGAAAAAGACCGACGACGTCCCGGCAGAGTTTCCCGACGGAGCCACGGTGGCGAATCACAACTTACCAATTGACCTTCCTCCGAACGTGGGTCGGTCGGGAGACCGGCCCACAACATGGAGCAGCGAGCAAGTTCACCCGCGGCAACTCTATCGATCGTGTATTGTCTCGAGTTTTTCTAGCAGTCCGCGTCGCAGATCTCCAGTGGCATGTGCTGCTGCTTGTCGATATCGCACGCGAGCGGCACCAAAACGTCCCACCAATTCTGCGGCCTTTGCTTCCTCAATCATGCGATCGAGATCGTCCGCTTCTGCTTCAGCGCGAGCTGCTTGGCGGCGACGGATCTCAGCGACGCTGATGTCGCCTCGTTCGGCCGTGCTGGCTGATTTACCAGCGCGAGAACCGAGCGTCAGTCCAGCCGATTTCTTGGCTGCGCCTAGCACTAGATCGGGCGTGCCAACTGTATCGTTGGAAGGTGACGCGTCTGGCGCAACTTTCCGCTGTGTTTGTCGCGTCTGTTCGTCTCTCAGCCGGGCGAGCCGCTCCTTGAGCGGACTGATCAACATGGGTGGCGAAACGCCAAATCCAGGTGGGCTCCCGACAACCGGAATCAGGCCGACGACAAAAGGTCGCATCTGGACGTCGCGCACCGATCCGACCGCACCGTTGCTGAGGGTCACACTGGGAGTTGTCGATGTGATCGTGCGATTGCTTCCTTGCGCCGCTGTCAGATTAAAAAAGAAACCGTTGTTGGCACCTTGATGAGTAAACCCAAGTCGCGCGGCCGAAGCTGGGTCAAATCCGCCAAAGCGAGGAATTGTTCCTTGCGAACTGCCTCGATTAAAAAAGAAATTGCCGTTTCGATGGCGCGACTGAAATCCCCAGTCAATTCCAAACCACTCGTAGAAACTGTCACTCATATTGACGCTTGGCGTCGAGACGTAGACTTGCTGAGCCACCACTGCCGGCGCCTGCCAGAGCAGCCATGCCGCGAACACAGTCAGCAGCACGCGACGAGCCATAGCATTCTCCAATTCCGACTGGCACTCAGAAGTGGTGCATCAATTGACCTTACCCAATCGGAATTGTAGGGCTAATGACGCGATCGGGTCAATCAAAAAGTGCGTTGATCGCGTCCCATATCGAGCTGGCAGGCCAGCACCACGATGGTCAAGGCACGATGTCAAGACCACGAAAAACCGAGGACACGGCGGACTTCTTGTGGACTGGTTTGTCCTGTTTCCACCGCGTGGACGGCACGTTGACGAATCGGTACCATCCCCGCCTGGATCGCCAGCTGTTCCAGTTTCCTGGAGTCATCACGGGATAGGATCGCACGCCCCAGCTCGGTGGCACTCGATTCCAGGATCTCGGCCAGCACCAGCCGGCCTCGATATCCGCTGCCCAAGCATTGCGGGCAGCCCACGGCAGTCCAAGCTTTCGTCGCTGGCAGCCCCAGCTCCTTGGGATCCTCGGCCGCCGGTTGTTTGCACTCGCATAGTTGCCGCACCAGTCGTTGACAGAGGATACCCAGGATGCCGCTTCGCAACAGATAGGGCTCGATTCCCATGTCCGATAAACGGCTGATCGCACCGGCCGCACTAGCGGCATGAAACGTCGAAATCACCAAATGCCCGGTCAGCGACGCTTGAAAAGTTGCTTCGGCGGTTTCGCGATCGCGTATCTCGCCAACCAGAATGACCTCCGGATCTTGCCGCATTAACGACCGCAGCCCCGCCGCCAAATCAAAATCGGCGGCCGAATTGACCTGAGACTGAGACACGCCGTCGACGGCAACTTCGATTGGGTCTTCCAGAGATACAATGCTGCGACCATGGTCGGCCGCGCGAACCAATTCGCGCAAGCAGGCGTATGCCGTCGTTGTCTTTCCACTTCCAGCCGGTCCGCTGATGACGATGGCACCCGCGGTTTCGCTTAATAACAGCTGCAATCTCTCTGTCGTCTTGTCGGGCAGACACAGGCTATCGACGTACAAGTACTCGCCCAATGCCGCGAACATTCGCACGACGGCGCGTTCGCCATGCAACGTGGGAAACGAGCTGACGCGAACTTCGACATGCCCCGGCTGCTGGTGCCGGATTCGGCCCTCTTGCGGCACGTCGTTACGATAGGTTAACAGTTCGGCCAAGACCTTTAACCGATTGACGATATCCGCAGCTTCACCGCGCGGAAAACATCCGATGGGCTGCAACACGCCATCCAATCGCCATCGCACATCCAGGCCCTGTGGGGTTGGCTGCAAGTGAATATCGCTGGCAGAGTTTGCGCGTGCCGCCGTCAGTAACTGGTCGACAAACTTCGTCGCGTATTCAGCATTGCTGGAGTCGAGCTGGCGAAGTTGCTCGGAGATATTGCCTGCCACGGCAACGGAAGGGTGGTTCATGGAACACAACCATGCGATGAAATTGAAAGGAACGAACGCTGAGATGCGTGCCAGAAGACCTGACACCATTCAACGTACCGGCTGGCTGCGGGGAACGCAAATGATGGGTTGACCTTGATTGTCAGTTGATCTAGCCTGACCCGCATGACCACGTTCGATCCCACCGAGACGCACGTCGCAAAAGAACACAAGCACGATAGCCCACTGATCTCCTGCCGCTTTGACCGATCAGGTCGCTTTGTGTTTTTCGGCGCGCAAGATTCAAAGGTGTGGCGTTGGGAATGGGCAAGCGACCAGAAGGTAGAAATGTCAGGTCACGACAGCTGGGTTCGGGCAATGGCGTTTACGCCGGACGGAGCGACATTCCTCACCGGCGGCTACGACGGCCGGTTAGTCTGGTGGCCGGCGACGGACGAACAGCCAACGGCTGCGCGCACGATTGAAGCTCATCAAGGTTGGGTCCGCTCCGTCGCCGTCAGCCCGGACGGCACGCTAGTCGCATCGGCGGGCAATGACAACCTAGTCAAGCTCTGGAATGCGTCTGATGGAGCGCTGGTGCGCGAGTTTTTGGGCCACGAACGCTACGTCTACAACGTGGCATTTCATCCCGCCGGGAAAGACCTGGTCTCTGGCGATCTGATGGGCAATCTCGTGCATTGGGAAGTTGCCACCGGTAAAGCGGTCAGGAGATTCAAAGCCGAAGCACTGCACAAGTACGACACCACATTCAAGGCGGACATTGGCGGCCTACGCGGTTTGGTGTTCGATCAGGCAGGCAAGCGACTTGCCGGCAGCGGCATCACCAACGTGACCAACGCCTTTGCAGGCGTGGGCAACCCAGTGATCGCTGAGTTCGATTGGGAAACGGCTAAAGAGACAATCCAGCACGTCTCCAAAGACAAATTGCGCGGTGCCGCATGGAGCCTGGCACTGCATCCCGACGGTACGGTGATCGGTATTTCCGGCGGCGGTGGCGGCGGATTCTTGCTGTTTTGGAAAGCAGACCAGAAAGAGGAATTTTACAAATTCAAGCTCCCCAACACTGCACGCGATATGGATCTGGCCTCCGACGGTTTGCATTTGGCAACGGCGCACTACGATAGAAAGCTGCGCATCTGCAAGATGGCGGACAAAGATCAAGCCTAAAGCGGCAGGGCCGCAGCGATTCCTGGGGCGATGCCCCTACGGTGAATATTGCCGTTGGCCAATGCCTAGAAGTCTCACGGCTCTATTGGCTTTCACTGGCACTATTTGTCACTGGCGCTACTTGCCACCGGTGCTATTTGTCACCGGTGCATTGGCAGATCACGGTTGGCCTTTCATGGTGATGAGTCACCTCAGGTTGGCCGCATCAAAGGCAATCACCGACGGCAATCGGTGGGAAAACCACTACAAACCGCATGGCCGCACCGGCGGTGTCTGATCGATGACCAAGAATGTGCAATTCGTCTCCCCACTCGCACATTGGCGAGACCTATCCTCCGATATGGGTCTTTTTGAGCACCCGTTTGGGCTTCTCACCGGTGCCTGCACGCGTTAGCTTGTTGGGTTCGCCGCTTTTCGGGGCAGAGGGGCGGGTCATTCGCTGAATCTTGTTGTACGGAATCCACAATTATGTCGCATACTAAATCCTCGAAACGACCGAGACCAATTCGGTTTCTGTTCGAGAATTCGCTTTTCTTGATCGCCGGAGCAGTCGGCGCGCTGGTGTGGGCGAACGTCTCGCCCGATACGTACCACCACTTTTCGCATTTCGACCTAATGTCGATCTTCCGCGATGTGGACGAGCAGCATGATCATGGCCACGGCGGTACGAGTGGTCACACCGCCACGGCCCAGAATCCTGAAGCAACCCAAGAGGACGGTCCAATTGCGGATGCAGGTCACTCCGCGAAGCACGAAGCTGCGATCGGCGGAACGGCGGCAGCTCCCGCCGGAGCTCCGGCGAGAGCACTGACATTACATTTTCTGGTAAACGATCTTTTCATGGCGTTGTTTTTCGCCATTGCAGGCAAAGAGGTCTGGGAGGCCTTGCTCCCGGGCGGCGCCCTTGCGAACCCTCGCAAGGCAGCCACACCGTTGCTGGCAACGCTTGGTGGGATCGTGGGGCCCGCGGGGCTTTACATCGTCGGCGTGTTGTTATTGAGTACCATGGGTTTGACCACATGGGCGACGCTCGGCAGGGGTTGGGCCGTCCCTTGCGCGACCGATATTGCCTTCAGTTACCTCGTCGCTCGGATCATCTTCGGTGCCGGACATCCCGCCATCGCGTTCCTTCTGTTGCTGGCAATCGCCGATGATGCCGTAGGTCTGGTAATTCTGGCCGTCTTCTACCCAACTGGCACTTTGGCACTGCATTGGCTGCTGCTGAGTGTCGGCGCGATGGCCTTAGGATTCATCTTTCAAAAAGTACTAAAACTGTCTAGCTTCTGGTGGTACCTTTTGATCCCTGGTGCCCTGAGTTGGTTTGCGTTTTACAAATCGGGGATTCACCCGGCCCTGGGCCTGGTTCCCATCGTGCTATGCATGCCGCACGCTCGCACCGACCTGGGGATTTTTGCGCGTGAAGAACTAGGACGACATGACGCGCTGAACGCTTTCGAGCATTGGTGGAAGAACCCAGTTGAACTCATCTTGGGACTGTTTGGCTTGGTTAATGCAGGTGTCGCGATGTCCAATGTGGGCGTCGGCACCTGGCTGGTCTTGGGCGGGCTGATCGTTGGCAAGCCTATCGGAATCGTCTCATTCACCTGGATCGGCCAACGGCTGTTCAAATTGGAAATTCCTGGTGGCATGGGCTATCGCCATGTGCTCAGTATCGGCATGGTCGCGGGTATCGGCTTTACGGTTGCCCTGTTCGTCTCGACGGCCGCGTTCCCAGTTCCTCCAACGAGCCCGGCGGTGCTTGATGCCGTCAAGATGGGTGCCTTGGGCAGCTTCTTTGCGGCTGTTGTCGCCTACGTGGGAGCTCGAATGTTGGGTATTCGCCCGGACGGTGCGCCGACGGAATCCACAGTGACCAAGAAACCAGAAGATGCCGAGTCGCCAGACGCCTGCCTGGTCGAATCGTCGGGAAGTGCCCTGGCCTAACAACAGCCGTTCGTTCTACGATCCCGAAGAGTGGGAATGGGCGTTTCGCCAGGCTGGTTATGCTGGCGACCATTCGTTCATTTACTTCGAGTAGCTCGCCACATGGATGCTCCGTCTACGACGCCACGGCGACCTTCTCCTCGACGGCTGCTTGCGCTGCTGGAGATCAATCGGGCCGTTTTTTATGCGATTCTGTTGCGGCTTTGGCAGCTTCTAGCCGGTGCCGGCACGATCATTCTGATGACGCAGTTCTTCAGCAAGGAAACGCAAGGCTACTACTATACGTTTGCCAGTCTGGTGGCAATGCAAACGTTCTTCGAGCTGGGATTGAACATCGTCGTGATCAACATCTGCAGTCACGAGTGGGCGCAGTTGGAATTGGACGAAACCGGCGCAATTCGTGGTGATGCGCGATCCCGCTCGCGACTTGTCAGTTTGGGGCGAATGCTGTTTCGCTGGTACGGTGTCGCATCGATCCTGTTCACCGTTGTCGCCGGTAGCGTGGGTGTCTACTTTCTGAACGAACAACCCGATGTCGGAGTTCAATGGCATTCTCCTTGGCTGGTCCTGGCCATCGTCTCAGGTTTACTCCTGTGGACGTTACCGTTCAACGCGATGCTTGAAGGCTGCGATCAAGTCACCACGGTCAATCGGTTTCGTTTGATTCAGGCGATAATGGCGAATGTCTCCGTGTGGACCGTCATGATCATTGGAGGTGGTCTTTGGGTGGCGGTCGCGGCGACATCGGCCCGCTTGGTTTGTGACCTCTATTTGCTTCTGGTTCGCTACCGCCATTTCTTTGCACCTTTCTTCAAGTCGCCTGGCGAACATCTCATCTCATGGAAAGATGAAGTCTGGCCGCTACAGTGGCGTTTGGCAGTTGGCGGAGTCTTTTCGTACTTTGCCTTTTTTCTGTTAACGCCTGTGATGATTTCTTACCACGGTGCCGTCGTCGCGGGCCAGATGGGAATGACCTGGACGGTGGTCACCGCCATTCAAGCGGCCGCGATTGCATGGGTCCAAACCCGCGTGCCTCGTTTTGGTATGCTTGTCAAGGAGCACGACTTTTCTGAACTCGATCGAGTCTTTCGCCGCGTCACCTTGTTTGGTGCCGTGGCAATGATCTTGGCTGGCGGAACGTTTTGGCTGCTGCTGTATGGCCTGAATTCGCTCGAGTTTCGCGTTGCCGGTCGGCTGTTGGCTCCGCTTCCCACGGGGCTATTGCTGTTGGCGGCCTTGGTACAGATGCTGGCCAACAGCCTGGTCTTCTATGTGCGAGCTCATAAACAAGAGCCATTTTTGGTCATCAGTGTGATATCGAATTGTCTTATTGGTCTAATGATATGGCGATTGGGAAGTTGGTACGGACCCACAGGTGCTGCGATTGGCTTGCTGGCAGAGAACGCGATGTTTACCTTGCCTGCGCACTGGATGATTTGGATGCAATGCCGTCGACATCAGAATTGACTCCGTCGTTTCGCACCCACGTGATATTCAATCATCTTCGCCACCATGATACGATGAACGCCGCAACGATCCTCAGACCGCAATCAACTTCGTCTTTTCAGATCTACTCGGGGAATCAGGCCAGTATCGCATGACGGCAATCCTGGGAATTTCCGCCTTCTATCACGACTCGGCAGCTGCACTGATCGTCGATGGAGACATTGTTGCCGCCGCCCAGGAAGAACGCTTTTCACGCAAGAAACACGATCCCGATTTCCCCATCAACGCCGTCGAATACTGCTTACAAGCGGCTGGGTTGCAGGCGGAACAGCTCGACTACGTCGGTTTTTACGATAAGCCGTTTCTGAAATTCGAGCGCCTTTTGGAAACGTACCTGGCGTACGCGCCGCGCGGATTTCCATCCTTCCTGAAATCGATTCCCGTCTGGCTGAAACAGAAGCTGCATCTGCGCCGCGAATTGAATCGCGGACTGGGAAACCGCTACAAGAGGCGATATGTCTTTACCGAGCATCATGAATCGCACGCGGCGAGCGCTTTTTTCCCCTCGCCATTTGACGAAGCGGCTATTCTCACCGTTGATGGCGTGGGCGAATGGGCCACTGCCAGCCTCGGCGTCGGACGCGGCAATCGGATCGAACTGACGCACGACCTGCGGTTTCCACATTCGCCCGGCTTATTGTATTCCGCGTTCACGTATTTTTGCGGCTTCCGAGTCAACTCGGGTGAATATAAATTGATGGGCTTGGCACCGTACGGCGAGCCCAAGTATGTCGAAGTGATCTTGGACAAGATCATCGACCTGAAAGACGACGGATCCTTTCGCATGGACCAGTCGTACTTTCAGTATTGCCACGGTCTGACAATGACCTCTCGCAAGTTCAATCAGTTGTTCGGTGGGGCACCTCGTCAGGCCGAATCGCCATTGACCGAACGCGAAATGGATATCGCGGCGTCGATCCAAGCGGTGACCGAACAGATCATGTTGCGAATGTCCAGCCACCTGCACGCGCTGACCGGACTGAAGAATCTCTGCCTGGCCGGGGGCGTGGCGCTGAATTGTGTCGCCAACGGACGCATCTTACGCGAAGGACCGTTTGACAAGGTTTGGATTCAGCCGGCGGCTGGTGATGCCGGCGGTGCCTTGGGCGTGGCACAGTTCATTTGGTATCAACTGTTGGGCAACGCGCGAACTGTGGGGGAAGCTGACAGCCAACATGGTACCTACTTGGGGCCGCGATTCGCCGACGACGAGATTCGTCAATTCCTTGACAGCGTGGACGCCAACTACGTTCACATCGAGGAAGAAGACGAACTGTGCGAGGTCATCGCAGATCTGATCGCCGATGAGAAGGTAATCGGATGGATGCAGGGCCGAATGGAGTTTGGTCCTCGCGCGCTGGGCGCTCGCAGCATTCTGGGCGACGCGCGCAGTACCAAGATGCAGTCCATCATGAATCTGAAGATCAAATTTCGCGAATCGTTCCGGCCGTTTGCGCCCTCCGTGCTGGAAGAACGCGTTGATGACTTGTTCGAAATGCGACCCAGTGAGGAAAGCCCGTACATGTTGCTGGTCGCGCCGGTTCGCAAGGACAGACGAACGCCACAAAACCGTGCCGGCGCAGCGAGGACCGGGCTTGATAAACTCAAGGATATTCGTTCCGTCGTGCCCGCCATTACGCACGTGGACTACAGCGCTCGAGTGCAGACCGTCGATCAGCGTCGCCACGGACGGTACTACAAGCTGATCAAGACTTTTGAAGAAAAAACCGGCTCACCCGTCGTAATTAACACGAGCTTCAATGTACGCGGCGAGCCAATTGTCTGCACTCCCGATCAAGCCTACCGCTGTTTCATGTCCACGAACATGGACGTGTTGGTATTGGAGGGATTCGTGTTGCTGAAGGACGAACAACCCAATGCCACGGAACACGAAATCGACGACTACCTGGCTCAGTTTCAATTAGACTAGAGTTAACTTCCACTGAGCACTGCCAACCGACCATGGCTCTAGTCGACATAAACTGGAATCCGCCGCCGAAAGAACTTCGTGTCTTCGCGGTCCTTCAGCTAATCTTCTTTGCGATCATCGCCGGGCTGCTTCACCAACGCATGGCGGCAACCGGTTGGGCGACGACTATTGTTGTTGGGGCAGCGATCGTCGCGGTTACCGGCTTATTCAAGCCGATGTGGCTGCGGACGATGTACGTTGTCTGGATGGCGGCCGTGTTCCCGATTGGCTTTGTGGTATCACATATTTTGATGGCAATCGTCTTCTTCTTGGTCGTGATGCCAATTGGGCTTATAATGAGGCTGGTGGGACGCGACCCCATGCATCGCAAACTAGACCATGACGCGGAAACTTATTGGCACCCACGCACACCACCCCAGGGGACCCGAGGATATTTTCGTCAGTTCTGATTCAGCACGACTTCCCTGTAGCCCTAACCAAACAAAACGGTGGCTCTCAAAGACTATGAGCGACGACAAGCCCAACAAACCTGACGACCCAGATGACGACTTTGCCAGTCAGGCGGATCAAGCCGAAATGGGGCTGATGGCAGAGTTCTGGGACTTCATCATCCACAACAAAGCGTGGTGGTTGACGCCGATCATTCTGGTCCTGTTGGCGATGGGCGCCTTGATCTTCCTGAGCGGCACTGCGGCGGCGCCGTTCATCTATACGCTGTGGTAAACCGACTGATGGAAAAGGCCTAAGCGGTCTTGGGCTCTCCTGGGTTCTCAGCTTTGACGTTGCTCGCTACTCGCGACCTGATGCGCGGGTGAGAAAGACGATCTTGCCCTCCGTCTCGCTGACGCGTTGAGGCTGTGAATCTACTTGGTTGTCAGGCGGAAATGTCACGTAACCGCTATCATCTTCGCCTGCGCACCATCGCGGTCTCTGGCAAGGTGGTGCCCCAGACGTAACCGCGCGTCCGGTTCTTCTTGATGGGATTTGTTGCTGCCAATGTCCTGGCACGCCTGCTGGCCGACACGTTTCGATAGGTCCCGCGGTTTGCTTTGGCAATGGCCTGGAATTCCCGTTTTCCAATAGCATCCACTTCCATGCCCAAGGTGTGAATCGGCACCTGCCTGCTGTGCGGTGTCACTAGCATCACGCCCGCCCTGTCGGTGAATCGCCCGTCGCCCAGAATGTAGATCACATCAGGTTGCAGTGCGAACGCGGTTTTCATCGCTTCTTCGCCCTTCGTCTTCAAGCACATCTCGACCGTCCCCAACCAGCTACGCAGCTTTTGTTTATTGTCGTCCGTGGCCCGGACCATCTTCATAGCAGGGCTTGGGTGGAAGAGCCGGTAGGCCGTGTCACTGAAAAAGACAACATAAAAGGACTGATACGGCGCCATGCCATCGACAGTCTTCATCAATTCGTTTAGAGCCGTTTCAAAACGACCGCCACCCATGCTGTTCGAGTTATCAACGACAAATACAAATCGCGAACCCTGCGCCTTCGCGCCAAAGAAGCTGGCGGCACCCAGTCCTTCGCCAATCATCGACATCCCCTTACCATGTTCGCCAAAGAGGGCACCAATCTCGTGAGTGGTGACGTTCGACACAGCCGGGACTTCGAGATTTCCTTCGGCCTGCAACGTATCGATGCTCGCGAACTCGATCTGGCCTGGATCTGGCATCTGTACGTCGAGCGAGACATTTTCCAACTCGACCTCTTCAAGCTTCTCAATTTCAAACTCAGCAAGTTCCTGGATTTCCAGTGGAGACTCTTCAACTGTTGAAGCAATGAGGATCTGCGTATCCCGATTCTCACTGACGACTAAGGTCCAAAATGCAAGCAGAAGCAACCCCGCCAAGTGGAGGATAAGGCTAACCGACCAGGGTGGCATCCCATGCAAGACGGAACGAAGCCGGTTTCGCTCGGGCTCCTCTAGAACGATCGTCGAATCCGGCACTTGACCCACGATCGGTGGTTCGTCTTCTGATTTGCCGTTAGGCGCGAGCAATTCGATAGACGGATCAGCTGAAACGTCGCATCGTGTTGCGGTGGCTTTGGCCGGGCGTGGGGGTGGAAGCGGCATTCGTGAAGATCGGGGCTGAGCTGTTTTGGAAGGCTCCCTCGATGACCCGCTGGCTTCGGAACGACCATCAGCGATCGGTGGCGGTTTGGCTGTCTCACCTTGTTCCGACGCAGCATCCGGCTGCAGCCGTCCAGTATGCTGCTTGCCTGGCGACAATTGCAGTCGTTTGCTGTCAGACTCGACGATTTCTGGTTTCTGGGAACTCACCTTGGCTCCTTCAACGGTGGCCTTGCTTCGCTCGCCTAATTATATCGCCGTCGTAGCGGTCAAAACAGTGAAAATCTGGTCATCAGTTGTGGGGTGGTGAGTTGTCGGTCTCTCACGCTCACCGGACAGCGTTGCAGCACGGCTCGACTTCTCATGAGATTGCAC
Organism: Pirellulaceae bacterium; assembly: GCA_030744725.1. Taxonomy (GTDB): domain Bacteria; phylum Planctomycetota; class Planctomycetia; order Pirellulales; family Pirellulaceae; genus ARS98. The sequence continues at coordinate 13,689 of JASLPZ010000039.1, read as the reverse complement.
CGACAGAAACTGTCGCCTGATCATCTCTTCTTAGTCTTTATCTTAATCCTTCGTAGGATTAAGAACGAAATTCAACATCCAGCACGACGATGGGCCAACGACAGTGGGGCAGCAGCGTGCGAGCTTCTTCGACTGTGGGAACGAAGACCAGCGCAGAATCATCGTCGACAGGACTTAGATCGACATTTCCCAGAATGCGCCATTCACGTTCCTGCGACCATTCAGTGGATACACCGGTCTTGGCATTTTGGGAAAAGTGTCGCTGAAAGAACGGGCGATCCGACGCACCGAGGCGGTCCCAGTCAGCATGGTCTCCGTACGTAACAGGGCGAGTTCCCAATTGCTGCAGATGTTCACGCCGAATGCAGATTCCATAAGGCTCGAAGTCCCACCGACCTCGATGGACACGAAACGTCCTTAGCTTAGGCACGTCGGCCAATTGAACCGACGTAAAGCTGACCAAAGTCGCACCCCCCCGAATCGCACTGGACGTTGCCAGAATCTGCTGCTGAATCAGGATTCGCCTGAGAGCCGCCAGCGCTGAATGGTCGACGATCTCCGACGAGAAGATCAGATCATCCAAGAAGTCGTCCTGAGCCTGGTCCGGCCAGGCTCTATGTGCCGCTCGAGTGCAGTGGGTGAGGTACGGCCAGTCGACGGCAGTGGGCAGGCTGATGATCCGTGAGGACTCACTGATATTGCTGGCATCGAGCGAGGCAACGCTTTGGTCATTCGTCTGGGGGTTGATTCGTTTGTCGCTCAAACCACCCAACACGACCCAGCCCACGGCGCCGGCCGCAAGCAGCTCAGCGGCGATTTTTTGCGATACGAGTTCAGGTCCTAGCGCCACGTACACAGACTGCGGTCGCCACGCGAGATCGGCGAGCCGCCGTTTGATCAGCGGCAACAGTTTTCCACGGTGACGTAGATGAAACAACAGCAATCGATCAGACATCGCCATCAAGACGCGGTCTGCCAATGGAGATGAAACCAACTCTCGCGAGATACCTTTCAGATCTTCATCGAGCATTGGTGAGACGTGCGCCTCATAGCATCGTGTAGCAGACCATGGCTGACGGGCGAGTGCATCTAACCAGGATCGACAGTCCTTGTTCTTACCCGGCGGCCTTATCAAGAGGAGGCGCAGATCAAACAGCTCGGCGGCACGGCGGGCAAATTCGTGCGTCGTCGTCGTGGCAGCCGTCACAATCACTTCGCGACGTCCGTCGGCTTTGGCACATGCAGTTCGAAACACACGAAACCAATCCTGGCTCTGATTCAAGTTGTGGCCCAAATGCGAGCTGACCAAACCGACGCGCTGGCCAGCGGGAATTCCACGCGGCCACCACACCAGACACACTCCGTTCCAACGTCGAAAACCGTCGCCGCATTCCGAGTCAGGCCCGATCGTCAAGCGGGCTCCGACAACCATTTGGTCTTGGGCCCATGTTTGCAATCGGCGTCCACGTCGCCGCTCGGGTCCTGAGACATCCGCCAGTGACCATGCCAAAACGATTGCAGGCAGGATGTCATCGCCAGGCAGCAGATCCGACAACTGGGAGGCGTGCACCGACGCTTCCGTCGCCGGCAACCAGCGCGCTTGTCGTAACACCTGCCACACGATCTTGCCAAGAGAGTCCATGGTCGAGACTGCGGTCGGAGGGACGGTTCCACAAGGCTGTCTCGATTGTGCAAGATGCCAAAGACCGGGAAAGTGGCCTCTCCATCATTTACTTGAAACTGTGCCTGCAACTTGGGAAAAGACAGTCAATCACCGCCAGTAGCTTTCCCTGCCGCCAGCAGTCTGGCCAACGTATTGGCGAGATTGTCGAGTGCTTCGCCGTTGGGGAGGGTGACGGTGAGACGCTGTTGGCCCTGTTCGTCTTCTTCCACGCATTGACCGAGGCGGTCGCGGAGGTTGGTGATGACTTCGGGTGGTGGAGCCGAGACGCTGTTGTCTTCGGAGACGAGCTCGCCGAGAAAGTTGAACACCGCGCCAAGCATCTCGCCACCAGCCGCGGCCACGCGCTCGCGGTGTTGTGAAAAGCGCTCCAGATCGTGCTCCGCTTGTTGCTTCGAAGTGATGTCCAGTGGGGCTTCCGGTTGCGAACCGACAAGGACTTCCAAACGTCGCTTCATCTCTTCGAGATTGCTGACGAAATCAACCGAACTGACGTCGGAATCGGAATCCAAAGCGGCGAGGGCCAAGTCCTGTTTGTTGGAAAGCGTAGCGAGCAGGTTCTCTTCGAGTGTGTTTTCTGTGACGAGTACGAAGACTTGTACCGGCCGTTTCTGACCCATGCGATGAGCGCGGGCGACGCGTTGTTCGAGGATCGCGGGATTCCATGGCAGGTCGACGTTGATCACCGTGTTTGCCGACTGCAAGTTTAAACCGGTCGAGCCTGCGTTGGTCGTGATGAACAACTTGCAATCCGGGTCGTTCTGAAAACGATGCACGAGTTGCTGGCGTTTCTTCTGTGGAACCTTACCGTCAAGTCGTACGAATTCGAGTTGTTGTTTCTCCAGGACCGGCTCGATCAAGTTGAGCATCGTCGTCCATTCGGAGAACAACACGGCTTTACGGCCTTCTTCCGCAAACAACTGTTGGAGCAAGTCCTCGAGATGCTGCAGCTTGGTCGAATACGAAGGTTCTTTCTTATCCACCAGAAACGTACTGTTGGCGGACATGCGACACATCAGCAGCGCTGTCCGCAGTCTTAGCATGTCCATTTCGGTGAGGTATGGCTTGCGTGAAATCATGCTGACGGTCTGCATGTGCCCGGCGTGCATGTCGGCTTGCTCAGCAGTCGGCGGGATACGGACGATTTCGGTCGTCCGCGGCGGGAGTTGGTCGAGTACCGCTTCGCGCGTGCGTCGCAGCAAGATCGGCTTGAGATTCGCTCGCAAGGCGTCGAGGTTCTTATAACCGATCACTTTACCGTGCTCATTAACTACGCGGTGCCGGTTGAAGAATCGAAACGCCGGAGCCAACCGGCGGTCATCGATAAACTGTACAACCGAAAACAACTCGTCGAGACGGTTCTCCAACGGCGTTCCCGACAATACAAGTGCGAAGGGAGACCTCAGACTCTTCACCATATTGCTGGTCTTCGATTCCCAGTTCTTGATCCGTTGTCCTTCGTCCAAGATGATCAAATCCCACTTCACACGCTCGATCGGCAGGAGATCCCGCAGAACCTGCTCATAGTTGCATACCGTGAAGAAGCATTCGTTGTCGTACTGCGACGCCCGTTGTTCCGCGGAACCGATGATCAGTTGCACGTTACGATCCGAAAAGCGATGAACTTCGTTTCGCCATTGTGACTTGAGCGACGTTGGGCAGATCACCAAGACCTTACGGATACCGGCTTCGCGCGCGAGCAGTTCCGCGACGCCGACGCCTTGAATCGTCTTGCCCAGCCCCATGTCATCGGCCAGCACAGCCCGGCCTGCTCCCACGGCGAATGCGACGCCTTCCATTTGGTACGGCAGCAGCTCGGCCTTAAGCAACTCTTTCCGCAGGGGATGGCGAGCAGGATCGCGGCGGATTTCGTCGGTCAGTTTCTTGATCCGATCGACGAACAGTCGTTGCTGGATCAGTTCTTCTGCGTCCGGATAGACGGTAACAGGGCAACCCTGTTGCTCGAGCATGCCGATCCGCCGGACGAGCAAATGCACATCGTCAATGTCTCGGTCAAGCAACGGTTTGGCGATCTTCTCCGCCGCGGGATCGAGCTTGCTTGGCGGGGTAAGTCGCAACACCATCTCGCCGTCATAGCGGACGTGGACGGCGAACTGCTTGCGTTTCGGCGCGCGACGCTGTTTTGCGGAGAATTTGGACCGTACGCGACCCAGTGCGTAGAGAAGATGCTTGCACGTCCCCAAGGTGTTCGTGCGAAAATCGGGACACGAGCAGTACGACTGACCTCGCTGTTCACCGCGGAGCGCCAATCGATACGATTTTCCCGACGTAGCACTGGTGATGACGTAGTCCGTCCAAGCTCTTGTTGGATCGGCGGGCTTCAGCCGGTATCTTTCCTGCTTCGCCCGCGCAGCGCGTTCCTGAACGGCCCGTTCGACGAGTTGGTCTTCACCGAGGTGTTCCAGTGGGATGTCCATGATCGGCGTATCGGACAACCCCAACACGTACTTGTCATCGAGAATCAATGAGAACGCTGCGCCAACATGTCTACATGTCTCGTCGCACTTCGTGCAGTTCCACCGCAGCCGATTCCTTTCCGTGGCCATGAGAGTGATCGTGACAATCACCTCGCCATTCGTTTGATAATCTGCGAGCTTCAGACGAAACAGATCGTTGCCCAGATACACGTCGCGATCAACGTCGATGTTGTCGAACGCCCCACCACCGTCTTGCAGCAACTGCTTGCCGTTTTCTCCCAGGAGCTGACACGTTGCCACATACGTCAGCCGCGACAAGCGATCCTTGAGGTCGAGCTTTTTGCTCTTCTTCGTCTTCATGACGCTGACTCCATTCGACGGGTTGTGTTGCCTTCCGCTGCGCCGTCAGATTCTAACAGTTCAATGTTCAGCGATGAAACCCCGTATCACAACGGTCGTACAGCTTTTAAGTAGTTGATTTGCAACGGTTTTCACATGCATGTCATCTCTCCCTGCCGCTACCGCGACCGCCCTCTCCCGGAGGGACTTTTTCGCTTTGGAGTTCTAGGAGAGCCTTGAACATGTCCTTCTCCCTTCGGGAGAAGGTGGCCGAAGGCCGGATGAGGGGTGGCTGATTTCATTTGGCAGTTCGCCCCCTCATCCTATCCTTCTCCCCGAGGGGAGAAGGGACTCGCTGCCGGCTTCTTCTCGTAGTCAAACGCGAAAAAGTCTGCGGAGGGAAAGGTGACAGGATCTTAACTCGAGAAGCGAGAAAAATTCCTAACGCCAGGCGTCGGCGGCTTGGTGGCGACGCGCCGTCGCCGCGGGCTGAAACAGCCAATGGGTCGGTTCCAACCGAGGAAAGGGCTCCAGGAATTGTCGATCGGCCGCGGGTTGATCGCGAAGCAGAAACTCGATGTCGTGCAGGACCGAAGTGCTGTCGCCGTAATACGAGTGTCCCAGCAAGCTGCTTTCGCCCGCGGAAACATCGATCGTGTCGATCCCAGCCACGATGACCAAGTCCTCGCCGGCATCTCCGGCACGCGGGTCGCCACTGTTGAATTCTCGGGAAGCGACCAGCGCCAAGTCTTTCGAGGATGCGTACAACGTTATATGTTGCGCCTTGTTGACGATCGCCGGCGCAATCCGCTCCCTGAAAATATCGGCGTCGATATCCGGTGCGGCCAGAATGACTTGATTGAACAGCTTGTCTTTCTCGGACGATGCAACTTCGATCTCTTTCAACGCATTGGTGAGCGCCCGGTTTCCCATACTGTGCGCGATCAAGTTGATCGTGTCGGCGCCCGAACGCCGGGCCATGTCCAGCAAGAACGTCTTGAGCTGGTTGATGCTAAGTTCGACGTTCTTTTCGTCAATACGATACTGACGCCAGTTGGCTTGCGATGGCCAACTGTAGAAGGCCGCCGCACCGGCGAATTTGAGATCGTGCGACATCTGTGCCGTGCGCCGTGCGGCGGAGTCAAAAGATACGTTGTATCCATGCACAAAAACCAGAATGCTGTTGCCCCGCTGCCTAAGTTCACTCTGCAGATCCGCGAAGAACGCATCACGTTCGAGTTGCTGCACGCGTTTCAGGACAATGTGTTTTTCCGGATCTTCCACGACCTGTAAACGCAGAATGCTGGGCCCTTCCAGCTGCCCTACCTGATGGACATCGGGGACAGTCACTTCACAGAAGCCCAGCTCTACCTCTGTGCTGTACTGTGTGCCGTAAGTCGGCCCGGATTTGACGTGCGCCTGGTTGAGCTTTTGGATACGCACGACAGCCGCCCCAACCGCCAAAGAGATTAGAATGATCCCGACGACACCCACAGTGGCACGGCCTCTGGCTCCGCGGCGAAACTGTTTGACAACGTAGAGGATGATGCCGCCCACCACGGACACGATCAACAGCAACACATACCACGGTAGCTGGAAACCGTTTTTTCCAGCCTCATCTTGAATCGGCTCCCGATTTGTACCATAGAACACCTTGACCGATTTGAAGCCGGTTTCTGGTTCGATCGGTGATGCAGTCGCTGCCGTGGTCGGCGCATCGGAATCTTGAGTTCGTCCTGTGACCGATTCTGGGTCCGGATCGGGTTCAGGCGGCAACATCTCATTGGGTTCGGTTTCCATGGCGGATTCCGCAATACGAGGGTCTTCGGTAGGTTCCGTCATCACTGGTGCTGCCGTCGCCATTCTGGCGGCTGTCTGACCGTCCATTAACGCGTGTCCGCCGGTCCATACGTCGTCGCCGTCACCGCCACCGATTCCGCCAAAAAGCTCTTCGACCAGATCGCGAATCGTCTCTCGCGCATCCTCGGTGAAATGTTCTTCGTTGTCGGCAGCGGAAACCAAAAACGGAATACTGTTGTTGCCTAAATCGCGTAAACTCCAGTAAGCCGACTCCTCCAGCGTTTCATCGTTCAACGCCTCCAGCAACTGTTCGGCTGCGTCCAGTCCGTTTTCGCTGATCAAGTTCAGGCAAATGATGCGCGTCTGTTCGTCTCTCGTTTGGTCGTTCACGATGTCAGTGAGGAGTGGCCGACTGTCGTGTTTGAATTCGCTCAGGGCCCGCATTGCCATGCCACGCGCGGCGTCATCATCCAGCTCACTAATCAGCATCGGAAGCGCATTAGGATGCGGCTCGGACAAGCGTTGTAGTGCATAGGCGGCGGCGACTCGAATCCGCGGATTGGCATCGTTCAGCGCGGCAATCAACCTTGGGGTTTGCCCTGGGTCGATTTGTCCGATCGAGACGGCGGCCATGGCGCGCAGATGCACAGCTTGTCTCACGTCGCCCAACACTCGGATCAGTGTAGGAATGGCCGACTTGGCGGCTGGTCCGATCTGCCCCAGTGCCACGGCGACCATCGCCCGGATTTCCGGATTCTCGTCGCGATCGTTCAAACACAGTTGTAAGGGTTTGACCGCTGGTTCAGCGCGCTGGCCAATCTCAACAAGTGCTCGGGTGATCGTCTGGCGGACTTGGCGATGTGGATGTTCTAACTGTCCGGCGAGAGCGATCACGGCATCTGGTCCAAGCTTGCCAAGCGTTCTCGCGGCAGCCACCTGAACCGATTCGAACTCTTCGACTTCCGTCAAACATTCAATCATCCTGGACCTTGCCTGAGTCGCCGCCGGCCCAATATTCCCGAGCGCTAGAATGACCGTCTGGCGCTCGAAGTCCGATGTCGCATCAACGAGTTTGACGAGTCGTGGTACCGCGGTTGCCGCCGCCGCGCCGTACTCCCCAATTGCATGCGCCAAACCGGCCACCAAGAACGGGTCATCGTGCTGATCCAGCAAAGCGACGAGCAATTCGACTGCTTCGTCGGAGGTCGAGCTGATTGCCGGCAACGCTTCCGCCGCCGCTATCCGCGTTTGCTGGGGCTGATCTTCGCTACGGAGGATTTCGATCAACGTCGACTCTGCGGTGCGAGCGCCCGGACCGATCGAACCTAACGCGCGCGCCCCGGCCTCGGCAAGCGGATCAGCGTCGTCGCTGTTCAGGATGCCTATCAGCGCGCGGACGGCATCCTGGGCGGCAGGCCCGATACTATCGACACACCAGATCGCTGACTCTCGCAGGTCAACGGGAACATCGTCGTCTTGAATGATCGTGATCAGTTGTGGGAGAGCCCCGATCGCGGTTGGACCCATCTGTTTGAGACCATGGATGGCGTGTTGGGCGACCAACTCGTCTTCGTCTCGCAAGGCCTGAGCCAGTACTGGCACCGCGGGTTCACCAATCTTGATCAGCGCCTGCGTCAGATGCCAGCTAAGGAAGGCATCATCACCCATAGTCCGCCACGCGTCGACCAGTTCTGTGGCGCGGCCCAGGCGACCTAACCTGTCGGTCGCTTTCAGCTGTGTGAGCCGGTCGTCTGCCTGAACGTCCGCCAGCAATGCGAGCAATTCGCTCTCAGTCAAGTGCTGCTCTGACGATGTCGTCTCCGCAACTCTACCGCCTGGTGAGAGCAGCGCCTTGCGAGCATCGGCAATCTGCTGAAGGTGTTTGAGGTTGCGTGCGGATTTGGCTAGCACCTTCTCTGTTGCGGCAAGTAGGGCCTCGAGTTCTTTGGCACTCTGCGCGGTGTGCGGTAACTTCACGACGTCATCTGCAAAACGGGCCAAGGACCATTCTGCCGAAAAACGAACGTGCTCGTCGCGGTCTTCCAGTAGCTTGGTCAGCGCGGCGAGGCATTTTTCAGGTTGGTGCTTAATGCGGCCAAGGGCAGAGGCGGCGTACAGCCTCACATCTGGATTGCGGTCACGCAGCGCGGCAATCAAAGAATCGACTGCTTGGTCTGCGTGTTCGCCAAGCCTTCCCAACAATTGGGCTGCCTCGACACGAACGACCGAATTGGGATGCGACAGGTCGTCGCTCCATTGGGTAATGGAACGGCCACGGTAAAGAGGTGGCTCCGCAGCCTGCATTGATGGGACGGCTAGCAGCAGGGCAAATAGAATTGCCGCGTATGTTCGCATGATTGGCGATCTCGAAAGTCGTTGATGTCGAAGGAAATGCAAAAGAGGCTGTGCCTCAGACCGACGCCGGGCCATCGCTCGGTTGCAGCGACCCGTTCCCCGACCAACCTGCGGTCGGTGCCCGTCGCTAATGACTTGACTCATTTGCAAAGAAAAGCCTGATACAAGCTCTTGAGGAAATCCCGTATGTGAATTAGGCGAAAACGGCGTTTTCCGCAAGGTCAAGTCAGCTTGGTGAAAGCCGTGTTCTCCGGTGGTTCTTCACTTCTGTTTTACTTGTCGCTGAGGAATCGATCGTCGATAATCCGTGGAAACAGAGTCCGTGGAAACAGAGTTTCCGAGCGAAAAGGAGAATGAGCGCGTGAACGCCAGCGGATTTCGAAGCTTGGCACTCAATCTTCCCGAGGCGGTCGAAGATGCGCATATGGGCCATCCTGACTTCCGGGTCCGAGGCAAGATCTTCGCGACGCTCGGTCCGGATGAAGACTGGGCCATGGTCAAACTGACGCCCGAGCAGCAGGCCTCTTATCTCCAGGCTGAGCCTGACGTTTTCGAGCCGTGCAACGGTGCTTGGGGCCGTGGCGGGGCCACGAAGGTCCAGCTTGCGAGTGCCCAGGAAACAAGCATTGGGCTGGTCTTAATTCACGCCTGGCGCAACACCGCGCCGAAAGGACTCGTGCAGCAGTTTGACGACGCGTGACGCGAGGTTCTGTTGACCAAGTGAACCAGCGAATTTGGTATCACTCGGATCTGAGGCGTCTTCAACATGATAGCGCTGGTCGTTCCATTGTGCGTTACCCGACTACGGCGACCGACGCGTAAGTCATTTCTGTCATGAAGTTTGCAACACGAAGTATCAGTTTTGGCACGGCATCTGCGTTACTTCGTTATCGCACAAGACGTTCCTTCAACCGCATCTCTTTCGTTGTTGGTGTGAGGACGAAACCAGACCTTTGACAGCCACGAAAGGAAACCCCCATGAAACGAATCGCCCTGAGTTTTGCCGTGTTAGGCGTGTTGGCCGTCTTCAATGCACCGGCGACAGCCTCGGACTTAACCGTTTTCCTGCGTGGCGTCTCGTTCGGTCGTCACCGTGTCGCTCAACAGAACCATACGCGACATCATAAGGATCTGGGACATCGAGCGTATCACCGTGAATTCGACCACAACGAAGCTCATCGTTATCCGATGTCGTATCGTCAACATGGTCGCTTGCACGACTCGCTCAATCACGAAGCATACCATGACAATCTGGGTCATCGTTCGGCGCACCGAACGCGTGCCTATCAGCCCTCCCGCAGTTACTACTACTACTACTACCCACGATCTGGAATCTCGTTTTCGTTCGGCCACTAAGGATCGTTCAAGGAATCACTGTCCGATAGACGACCATAAAAGATCGAACACTGCTAAGTTGTCGGCGATGATGAGCACCATGCAACCAGCCGTTCTTCGAGATCCGAGGGGCGGCTGTTTTTGTATGGAGTGCGGCATATTCAAACCGAACGCCAGTACTGCTAATAACAGCAAACGCGAAGGAGGCAAAAAGTGCTCAAGGTACGGAAATCAACAGCGCACTAACACGTGATCGAGTTTCCCGCCAAGATTTCGAACCGGTCAGACAATTCCGTACGCCAGCATCGCGTCGGCCACTTTGACAAAGCCGGCGATATTGGCTCCATGGACGTAGTTGACGCCGTTGTCGGTTTTGCCCTGTCCGACACATTTGTTGTGGATTTCCCTCATGATGGTCTTCAGTCGCTTATCGACCTCGTCATGGTCCCAGGAAATTCGAAGTGCATTTTGGCTCTGTTCCAAACCTGAAACCGCCACGCCGCCGGCATTAGCTGCTTTGGCGGGTGCGTACAGAACGCCTGCTTCTAGGAATGCGTGAACGCCCGCAAGCTCGGTGGGCATGTTCGCGCCTTCGCAGACGGCTGTGACGCCGTTGTTGATCAACACGTGAGCGTCATCACCGGAAAGCTCGTTTTGCGTCGCGCAAGGTAACGCAACATCGACGGGAACGCACCAAGGCCGCTGGTCGGCGTGAAACTCAACACCATCGAATCGTTCGGCGTATTCGCTGATCCGACCGCGACGGACTTCCTTGAGATCCTTGATGAACGCCAGCTTGTCAGCGTCAATGCCATTTGGATCATGGACGAATCCGGACGAGTCCGACATGGTGACCACCGTCGCGCCGAATTGATGCGCTTTTTCCGCTGCGTAGATCGCCACATTGCCCGAACCGGAAATCGAGACGGTCTTGCCTCGTATGCTGTCGTCGACGTGTTCGAACATGTTCTCGCAGAAGTAGACGCAGCCATAGCCCGTCGCCTCAGTCCGGACCAGACTGCCTCCGAATTGCAGCCCTTTTCCCGTCAGAGTTCCCACGAATCGATTGGATAGACGCTTGTACTGTCCGAACAGGTAACTGATTTCTCGACCACCGACGCCGATGTCCCCGGCCGGTACGTCGGTATCTTCACCTATATGGCGATGCAGTTCGATCATCAACGATTGGCAAAATCGCATGACTTCACGGTCGCTTTTGCCCTTGGGATTGAAATTCGAACCGCCCTTTCCCCCGCCCATTGGCAGCCCGGTCAAACTGTTCTTGAAGACTTGTTCGAAGCCCAGGAATTTCAAGACGCTAAGCGTCACATCGGGGTGAAACCGCATCCCACCCTTATAAGGACCGATCGAATTATTGAATTGGACGCGCCACGCGCGGTTGGTGCGAATCTCGCCATTGTCGTCTTCCCAGCAAACACGAAAGATGACGACGCGGTCCGGTTCCGTCATCCGTTCCAGAATGTGTGCGTCGTGGTATCTGGGATGGTCCAAAACAAACGGTATCAGCGATTCCGCGACTTCTCGCACCGCCTGATGGAATTCCGGTTCACCTGGATTTCGCTTGACCAGCCCTCGGATGAAACAGTCAAATGCATGTTGAACTGCGATAGACATCGATAACACCGTGAAAGTCTGTTCTGTCCGGATTCGTGAAAAGTAGGGTGAATTCTACTTGATCGAGAAGTCTCACGACTTGGGCCAAATGGCAAATGTCGTGACGCACTTCATGCGCCCTACCGACTTTGAACTGCGATGCCGCCACGGATCGTCTGCTCCAGATTATCCGCTTCACCACTCGACCACAAGCATTGCGAGGTGACACGCAGAGCCCGATTGCGCACCGAGTCCCAATTGCACACCGCGCATCGTAGTGCAACAGACGATCAGTTCGGCGACTGAGTCGAGGAACCCACCGATGTCTCGTCACGAACGGCTGGATCTCCGTTGTGATTGGGGATTTGTAAGGGCTGCGCGTCGGGGTGGTCTTTGCGAAAGCGATCCATGTCGCGTTTCGCATTGTCTGCCGGTTCGACGTCGATCAGTGCCAACTTCCAAGTGCCGTCGGCTTGACGACTGAAAACGAGCTCGCCGATCATGTTGTGCCCATTATTGTTCTTGACTGCGGATGTGATGACGAAGACCGTTTTATCGTCCGAACTCGCTTGTGCGATTAACAGCTGTTCGTGGCCTTGGCAGGCGAGTATTCTCGCAATATCATCCGTCCACTCGTCGTCGAAATATGTGCGCGCTAAGCGAGCCTGCTCGCTGTCGTCGCCGCGGAGAATCGCAAGGACGGGTTGCAGGGCCTTGGCAAGTGGATTCGCTGTATCGTCCTGGGACAACGGGTTGACGGCCTCGGCGGTCGCACGTCGATAGACGCCGGACCAGTGCCACAAGGTCTCCTCTTCGGTTGCCATTGAAAAATCGGCATTCGCCCCTGTTACGTTTGCACTGTCAAAGCGGACGGTGAACTGATCATCTGAGACTTCAAAAGACCCCATCCAAGTTATGCGAGGAAAGCGGTCTTTTCCGAACTCTACAACGATATGGCCTTCTCTCGGTGTATTGAGGCGAACCGTGCCTGTCCGAACAACCTTGCTGCCGGCATCGAAAAGATGCAACGCGTTGCTTTCCATCGTCAGCGTTTGCGGTTTGGGGTCGTTCCGGGTGCGGGCGAGCACCCACTTGCCCTGAATCTGCGTGCGTGTTTTCTCACGGTGTGCGACGTCGGACTCCACACTTCCTGCCAATGACGTCGTTCCTTCGGTCAATACTTTGGAGTCTCGCGGCGCCGCGTTGTTTCCGAGTCGACTTGGATCAACCGTGGGTCGGTTATCCCATTGTCGGTTCGGGTTCAGAAGATCCTCGACGCGGCGTGTGATGATCTCGTCCGCAATGCGGTCACGAAGCTCGATCGAATCGCTGGTCTGCTGCATGCGCCGTAGGAACGCGGCAAGTTCGGCGCGTTGTAGCTGCTGGCGAGCCTGAAAGGCATCGCTCACCGCGGAACGTAGATCGCTACCGAGCTTCTTCAGTCGATCGGGCTGCTGATCCTGTTTTCGGCCTTGACCTTCGACTTCACGGAGTTGACGAGCAATCGTCATGCATTGTTCGTCCAATTTCTTGAAACGACGGCGGAGCGTTTCAACCCCCTCGTCATTCGTCTCTCCTTGGGCTATCTGTCCCGGTGCAACCGCTCTCGGCATGAATGTGTTCCCCCCTTTGGTAGCAGGCGTACCGTCCGCACTCGCTCGTTGGGGATAATTTGCTCCTCCACGTCGCAACGGAATCTGTACAGCTCCAATCGCTGGCTTCCCCGGCACGCCCTGACGGCCGTAGGGAATGGCGTTCTTTGCCGGGACCGCGTCGAGCCGCAGCAGCAACGCTTCTATCTCCGCCAAGCGTGCAGGATCGCCTCGCACAATCAGCGCAATGGATCGCTGATCTGCCGCCAGTGAAGCGAGGTCAGGGAGGAACAGTTGAGAAATCGTCTGCTCCGCATCGGCCGCTAAGATGTGCTGCAACTGGAATATTTTCAACTGCAATTCCGCTCGCGGATTCCTAGCCCAATTCCTAACTCTTTGCTGTGATGGGTTGGCTTGCGGAGCTACCATCTTGCTAGGAGCGACCGGTGGCTCCGATTTGGGACGCGTATTTGCAGGTTCTTGCGTCGCGGGCGGCAAGGGAGCCTGTGCGAAGACCTGAGGAGTGACCGCAATC
>JASLPZ010000399.1:0-6030 GCA_030744725.1 Pirellulaceae bacterium | reverse complement strand
GTCGCCGCAAGTCGCGAGGGACCGCTTGGTATTGGCGACAGACCGATAGCTGGTATTACACGCCGCCGGGGACTAAGCGGCGGGTTCGGCTCTTAGACGAAGACGGTCGTCCGATTCGCGGCACGCAAAACCGCCCCACCGCTGAATTGGCGCTGGCGCGAGTCAAAGCAACTGGCAACTGGCGACCGCAGCCAGAGGAAGTCAGCGAGGGCCTGTGGTTGGTGGGAAGAGTGTGCTCAGAGTTCATCGAACACTGTAAGCAGCGCGCGGCAAGCGGAAGTACCGAGACGAAGTTGCTCGCTACCTTAATGACCTTTGCAGTTACTGCGGTGCGTTGCCGGTCAAGGAGCTTCGTAAAGGGCACGTTCAACACTGGGTCGAATGCCATTCGACATGGCGGTCTCCAGCTACGCAACGTAACGCGATCACGACAGTGCTTAGTGCGTTCAATCACGCTCAAGAGATGTACGACGTTCCCAGCCCACTGAGAGGTTTGAAGAAACCGCCGCAACGGCCGCGATTGCATTCGTTCACGGCCGAGGAGGAGCAAGCGGTGTATTCGGCGACGGACGACCCGTTTCGCAACTTTCTGTTCGCGGCCGTGCATACCGGCTTGCGGCCGTTTTGCGAACTAGCGAGGTTGACCGTTGCTGATATCGTTGAAACGGACCGAGGTATGATGTGGAGAGTCTACTCTTCGAAGACGAAGACGACCCGAAAGATCCCGGTTCGAGAAGATGTGGCGGAGCTGACTCGGCGGTTGATCGCTGAGGCTCCAGCAAACACCGACGCCACGGTTTTCCGAAACGCCCAACAGCGACCCTGGAAGAAAGTCACTGGTGTTGGGCGATTCTTGAAGATTAAGCGAGAACTCGGCTGGGATCAGGATCAGGTGCGAACGAGCTACGCGTGCTACACATGTCGTCACACATTCGCTCATCGCATGCTGGCCGGATACTGGAACAACGGTGAAGGTTGTTCGATTGAGACATTGGCGGAGTTGATCGGCGATACACCGAAGGTCGCGTTCGATCACTATGGCCGCGAGTGGGGCCAGCATTACCAAGAGCCGTTATGGGCGGCCATCGGCGTCAAGTAGAGTTGATGCAGCCCCGCCGGACATTCTCAGGTGCCATTGGTCACGTTAACGGAAGCCGCTCAGATGCGCACTTTGAGGACACCGACGACCGGTCTCTGCTGCGCGAATTGCTTTCGGTCGACGTCACCAGATCGTTTGTGGTATGAGCAACTCGGTTACTGGCGTGCGTCCGTGACGGACAATCTGACAGATGGATCATTCGTTTCGTTCGTTGTGCACTTGACTACAGCGTTTTGGACCAGGCTGAATAGGAGAAGTGAATCGATGCAAAGTAGCGGTGAGTCAAGAATTGATGGTGGCATCGATACGACGTGCCGCTAGGTTGTTAGGTCACCAACTCTCACCAACGTCAATCTTCGGGACGCCCTAATGGCACCGTGATGCCGGGAAACTCCTGCAATTGCACAGGCTGGCGCCGTCTGCGCTTCGGTTGCGGATGTACTCGCATTGATTCTTGCAGTCGTTCAATTTCGGCGACCTCGATCTGAATGCGGCCTTGGCCGCGGCGGCCTCCTTGGAGGTAGGCGATCGACATCGATTGACCGCGAATGACGAACTCGCCTGCATCGGACCTGCTTAACCAGTCGTATAAAGTCGGGATCGTGATGCCCAGCCTTTGAGCAGCTTTCTCGGATGAGAGCAATTCGGACGACATCGACAAGAACTCTGGCGCGGTACCGTGTGCCTTCAATGAAACGACCTGCCGATTGTCCCGGTTGTCGATCCCGTGGCGCTCCCACGATGCGATTCCCAAATCCTGCTGTGTCTTTTTCGTCGCCGATGCCGGTGAGTGGTAAAAACACTACTGGACAGATCTGGATAAATCGGCGATTCTGAAGTCAGACAAGAAAAGAGCCCAAGGCCGGGCCTTCACACCTATCACGCACGGAGGATTGTCATGCCCACGTTTATCAGCGAGCCTAAGATTTCGGAACGGGCGATTGAGGCACTGAAGTTAAACGCATCACGAATTGCTGGGGCGGGTTGTGCTAGGCGCTTGTGGGAACGGTATCTCACGGCCCAGGAACGAAAACGCCTCGGCGATGATCTGCAAGTGGCATTTAAGCTCGGCACTCGCGGCATGTGGGAGAAACTTCATGGCGTGACACCTTATCGGGCCGTATTGGACGTGGCTAAGAAGCTCGGATTCCTGCTGCAGGAAGATTATGAGTGGTTGCTCCACGAAATTGGAGAAGGTACGGACGTTGATGAAGCAATCCACGCGGCCATTGCACGTCATGAATTCGTAATTGTGGAACGACCTCGCGCAGCTTACTGGCAGGGTCAAGCGATTGACATCGATTGGAATCAGCAAAATGCATCGTGGGAGTTCCTGTGGGAATTGACGCGTCGAGCCAAGACCGAGGAACCCATTGATCGCTTTACGTTCGGTGAAAGCGCAAGCCCGGATATCGTGACCAAGCGGAAGTCTCGGCTGACAGCAGTGCCAGAGTTTCCGGTTGAATTGACCGACTCGATCAAAGTCGCAGGTCGAGGCACTCAACAGTTGGTGATGCCGCGGGAGCGGATTCGTATCTTTGATCTGGACGGGCCCGAGACGCTCCGTGAGTGGCTGCCCTAAGCCGCGGAAATCGTGGTTGAACTAAACGCACGGACGCCGCACGAATCCCGTCGTCCCTTACACTCATAATACGCGTCACATTGCGAATCAGAGGGTGTCAGGCGAGTCTCGCAAGTGGCCAAACCGGCCATTTTGCGCCGCATCAGTTGTTGCCAGCGATCGTGTGGGCCTGCCTGGTAAGCATGCGACACATACGCTGGAGCAATACAACAAAACAAGACCCATTGGCGGCACGCTTGAGCAGTTTTGCGGGCTCGAAAGCGACTGCGCCGCACAGAACATTTGCCAGCCCTGGGCACTTTGGCCCCATTCACCAGGAATACATCGAGCAGATGCGTGCCGTAATCCGTGGCCAGGGATATCAACTCGAGCTCGACGCCGACGATGTGATGCTGCTGCAAGATAACGGGTTTGGGAAACTGGCGTTCGTGGGAATTTGTCGGCCATCAGCGCTCTGACAGTTGCTGATCGGGTTGGTGCCTGGCATCTCCGCGTCAGAGGCGATCTAGCCTTCGTAAGGCAGCGGCCTTTCCATTTGTCACACGGTGCGACAGATCGGCGACACTCGCTTAGTAATCTACCTCGTAGCCACGTATTCGCATCTACAGGGTGGACCATGAACACTTCAACGACCGTTTCCAAAGGTTGCACGCCGCAACTTTTCCCCGATGAACGTCCCGGCCTCGACTGGCCGCTTGAACGACTCAAGGACTTCGCCAAGTCTCAGCACCAGGAGATCCTCGCAGACGAAGAGGCGCTTGCCGTAAAGTACTGGCGCCTTGGTGCGGCGCTCAACCTGCTGCGGAATAATTTCAATCGCGGCCAATGGCAGCAATTGCTAGCGACACTGGGAATCGACAAGACCAGGGCGTCGAGAGCCAGGGCAATCGCTCGCACGTTCGCCAACGAAACCGAGCTTGCCGGGCTAACCGTCCGACAAGCCTACGAACGTCGGTGTCGAAGCCGAGTATCGCAGCCAACGGCGTCAGCGAATAGCAGCGAAGCCATCTCCAAACTCCGACGATTGCTTGATCGAATTACGAAAGTCGCGAATGAATTCTCGGAGTTCGAAGCAATCGCCGAGCCACACCCGTTGTTGCCCGCTCTCGACGCAAGCATTGCCGAACTTGAAAGGCTGCGAGACTCGTTGCAAACGCAATAGCACAATCGTGGATAAGTGGTCCACGCCCGACACCGATAGCTCCTAAAGAATAGGCACTTTTGCGTCATACTTAAGTAGAAGGTAGCGGCGCATTGGTCAGAAAAGGAAGCCGAAAAGTGCGGTAGAACGTCACGCTTGATGCTATCCGCACGGGCAGAGTTGGAGTACGGCCGCAGGCGAATGGCGGCAGTGTCCAACTTGTCCGTACCGGGCCCGATGGTCGTCCTACGATCTCTCTAAATGCCATCTGTGATCAGCATGTGTCGAACGTGCCTACTCTGACACTCGCTGCATCCCGTTTACCGATCTTATCACCTCATCTTGTGCGCGCCGACGCTTTATCCGAGGCGTCTGCCGTACGCACTTCGCACACTTCACAATTTGTCGCAGGCTGCGACCGTCGTGCGACTCTTGCTTTCTAAGCTCGGGCAAATCCTTTCGACGCGGCATCGTCACTCGTGTGTTAGCGGGCCCAACGATGTTGCGACCGACCCAACCAATGGAGGCCTCAGCAATGAGTAGCCGTAATAAGAAAGTGCGCAAGACGCGCGAAGACATCCAACGTGAACAGCAAGCACTCTTGGAGAAGACTGAACGCGAAATTGACGAAATTGTGGCGGAGTTTCACAATAAGTTGCCTCGGGAGAAAGCGGAGGCGATAGGCGCGCTATACGCTCGCTTTTCCTCACGATTCCAAGATTCCATCGCAGACCAGATTCGAACGCTGTACGAAGCCGCCGTAGCCGAGGGAATCTTCGTTCCCCGCGAGCTCATCTTCTTCGATTTGGCAGTTCGTGGCTGGAAGGATCGGCGACCCGGACTGACCGCTCTGCGAGCTGCGATCGAGCGGAAAGCCTTCCAGGTGTTCTTGGTTTTTACAACGTCAAGGCTGTTTAGGCGTACCTACAAGGCGTTGCAGTTTGTCGAAGAAGAACTTGTCGAGCGTGGGATTCGCGGGGTCTTTCTCAAAAGCGGTTTGGACACGAGCGATGGAGAGAATTGGCGGACGACGTTTCAGCTGTTCGCTGCGATGGACGAGGCCATGGTGAGAACGTATGGCTCGCACGTCCAGGCCGCACACGAGGGCCTGTTCCGCCGTGGGTTGGTTTTTGGTTCGCTGCCGCTTGGCTTCACGGGCGAAGAAGTGCCTGGCGAGTTTACTAAGAGGAAGCGACCTCGCCGCCGAATCATCGTCGATCCGGAGACGGCACCATGGATCGAGAAGATCTTCGATATATACGTCGTCAGTGCGAAGAGTCTCGCAGCTATCGCTCAAGAGCTGAACGATGACGCGGATGCTCCCGCACCGAACAAGTCTCTAACCGGCTTGTGGACGCCAGTTTTGGTTCGCAACCACCTGATGAATGCTGCCTATCGCGGATTCTTGTGCTACGGGGCCAAGCAGACCAAATGGCTGAGTGAGAAGGATTACGCCAAGCAGGTTCCACGTGATGAACCTCTGAAGTCGGGGCAGTTTGAGAACCTCCGTATCGTCTCCGACGAGCATTGGTACAGGGCTCAGCAACTCTTGGCCAACGAGAGAGGTAACTCCGGGCGCAAGTCGAGTGACGGTGATCGTCAATCGCGACCGCGGTTGCTGCGAGGTCTGTTTGTTTGCCCAAAGCACGAACGGCAGTTGGTTGTTAGCGGTCCGTATGAAGCACGTGCTGAGGCAGTTCAAGACGTCGTCGTGAGTGCCATGCTCGCTTATGTCCGGTTATGCGAACGTGGAAAATCCGAATTGGCGTATCCGAGCGTGCTTGCCCGCTACGCTGTTGCCCAATACCGCGCCGGCAGACGCGTCGCCGAGAGAATGAACTGCTGTGATGTTCTGTCGCCGTACGCGCGTCGCATGAAAGATATCCGAGTGGAGTCGATCAATGATTGCGACCGGGATGAGGAACCTTGGCGTAACAGGCATGCCGGACCCGCGGAGATAGCGGCTACTCGTATCGACGTTGCCGATTGGTTCGCATCACTGACGCATCGCAACCACAAGATCGCGGAAGCACTTTCCGACGGTTCTACTACCCGCGACGTGGCCAAGCGTTTCCGTCTCTCCGCCGGCCGTATCTCACAAAAACGCCGTGAGCTTCTTGAATCTTGGCAAGAGTTTCAGGGCGAGCAAGATGAGCCTGCTGAAGCGGATCGAGTTATGCCTCTTTCCTAGCAACACGTTCCCCGACG
>JASLPZ010000398.1:0-6065 GCA_030744725.1 Pirellulaceae bacterium | reverse complement strand
GGCGGCCACGTTGCTTCGACGGCCGCCACGCACTTCGACGATGGTGATGGCGATTCGCCTGATCCCATCGAGCGAATCAGTTGCCGACCCGACTTCGCCTGGCTCATCTATCCCGTCGTCACGATGGGTAACTTCACGAACAAAGGTTCCAGAGACGAACTCCTTGGTCCTGATCCGAAGCCTGAACTCGTACGCCTCTATTCCAATGAAACGCAGGTCACTGCCGACGCTCCGCCCACGTTTCTGGCGCATGCCATCGATGACAAGCCGGTGCCTCCAGAAAACAGCCGTCAGTTTGTCGCAGCCATGAAAGCCCATCGCGTTTCGGTC
The DNA here is from genome assembly GCA_030744725.1 of Pirellulaceae bacterium. Classification (GTDB taxonomy): domain Bacteria; phylum Planctomycetota; class Planctomycetia; order Pirellulales; family Pirellulaceae; genus ARS98. Next base: position 5,735 of record JASLPZ010000398.1, on the reverse strand, counting down.
GAACTGCTCGAGCTCCCGACGGGCGGTCACGGCCTCAACGGCTGCAAGGGGCCGCTCTGGGAGCAGTGGAAAGCCGCCGCACTAAAGTGGCTCGCAGGTCAAGAGCTCGTCGGTGCAACTGAGACTGAATGATTTGGGAAACACACTGACTACCTGCAGGCAATTCCTGGCGACGTCGGGGATGATCCGGACCGATGATTGGAAGCTGGTGTTCCACTTCGATGCGGCCGGCAAGCCGCTGCCGCACCGAGGGCACGACGTCAGATTATGATTCTGTTCAGTTTGCGGTACAACTGTAACTCGCGTCGAATGGCAGCTTTGAAGGACAAAGGTATGTTAAGAACCTACGCGCTGAGCCTGACCTTTGTTTTCATGTCCGCGTTGTCGAACGCACAGGATTCGCTGGATGATCAGACTCGCGCGCTGATTGCCCGCGGGGCATCATTGGAACTGAAGACGAAATCGGTCCCGCCGCCTGGATATCCGCTGGAGCATCACGCGGCCGGCTTCGCGAAGGTTCTTTGTTCGGCTGTGTTCGTCACTGGCTTGGATCCAGAATTCGCAGCTGAGAGTATTGGCTACTTCACGGCTCCCTACGAGGAGCGCGCCAAGATGAAGTGGCGTGTCGATAGAGAAAACAAAGCGGTTCACGTCACCTTGCCCAACGGTGTCACTCGCACGGCGAAGTTCATCGGCGATCTTGGCTGCCTGACTCTGCCTCGCGGCAAGGAAGCGCCTTTCTTCGGTCCGCCGACCATTCAATCCAAACTTCCAGACGCAGCGACAACGCATTGGCCGATGGGTGACGTCTTGGCCAACGATGAATTGCCCGCGGAACTGGATGCGAAATTGGTAGCGAAGGCAGTTGACGCTGCTTTTGAACCGGAAGATGGTTTGACCGCAGCTTATGTAGTCACCTGGAAAGGACGAATCATTGGCGAGCGGTATCGGGATGGCATCACCATGCACACGCCTTTGGAAAGTTGGTCCATGGGCAAGAGTCTGACCGCCACGTTGATGGGGATCTTGATCAAAGACGGCGTTTACTCACTGGACCAGCCCGCTCCGATTCCTGAGTGGCAAAGCAAAGATGACCCACGCAAGAAGATTCGCATTGCCGACATTCTGCACATGTCGAGCGGTCTGAGATTCCGAGCGCCGCTTGACCCCGACTTTGATCCGGCCGATGGCTATCCCGATCATCGCTACGTCTACACGGGCTGCGTCAATTCGTTTAAGTGGGCGGCCGATCGGCCTTTGCAGTGGGCTCCGAATTCCGTGGGACGCTACCGCAATTCGGATCCAGTTGTAACGAACTACCTCATCCGCCTGGCCGTCGAGAAACGTGGCGAAGCCTATCACAGTTTTCCTCAACGCGCGCTCTTCGACAAACTGGGCATGCGCGACATGGTTCTGGAGACCGACCCGTACGGGAATTTCCTGTTGCAGGGATATGAGTTTGGATCGGCGCGCGACTGGTCGCGGCTCGGCAATCTTTATCTGCAGGACGGTGTCTGGAACGGCGAGCGTTTGCTGCCTAAGGGATTTGTGGATTTCGTCAGCACACTTGCACCAGCCTGGATCGCGGACGGTAGGCCAATTTACGGCGGTTTCTTTTGGATCAACGGTACGCAGCGGTTTCCGATTCCGAAAGACGCCTATTACATGGCGGGCGCCGGTGGGCAATACACGATCATCATTCCTTCGCACGACTTGGTCGTCGTGAGAATGGGTCACTACAAAGGATCCAGCGTGGGTTTTGAATCACTCCGCAAGTCGCTGGCGTTGCTGATGCAGGCCGTCCCCACAAATCACAATGAAGATGTCGATTAGGATTACGGAGCTACAAGGATACAGCGTTGGCCCCTACCAACAGAAACAGAACACAAAGAAACAATGAAATCCAAGATCATTCTGCTGGCGCTTTTCGTTCCTGCCGTCGTCGCAGCCGAGTCCAACCAACCGAAGGTGTTTCGGGCGGGTGCGGCGACAAGCAACATCACGCCGTTTCTGGGAACGGACCTCATCGGCGGTTTCCTTCCGCGCGGCTCGACTCACATTCATGATGACCTGCATGCCCGTTGCCTCGTCCTCGACGATGGGAAAACGAAGCTGGCGATCGTTATCATCGACAACGTCAAGTTTCCCACGGAAATCCACTTTCCAACGAAGCAACTCATCGAGAAGAAAACCGGTCTGCCACCGGAAAATGTTCTCATCGCCGCGACGCACACACACTCCGCGCCGAGCTTGCGCGGGACGAGCTATCTCAAACTGAATGAGCCGCTCGATGACTACCAGATGTTTGTCATTCGCCGAATTGCCGATGGCGTCCAGCGAGCGATCAACCATCTGGAACCGGCTCGAATCGGCTGGGGCGAAGGTAAAGTGCCGCAGCATGTTTTCAACCGCCGCTGGCTGCTGAAGGACGGGGAAACGGTGACAAGTCCGTTTGGCGAGGAAGAACTCGCGGCCATGAATCCCGGGCGCTATCTCGACGTGCTCGACGAACCAGCCGGACCAGTCAACCCAAAGGTCTATGTGCTGTCCGTCGAATCGACCGAAGGTCGTCCGATCGCTTTGTTGGCCAACTACTGGTTGCATTACGTTGGCGGCGTGGGCAAAGGCCACGTGTCTTCGGATTACTTCGGTGTGTTCGCCGACCGAATCAAGCAGTTGCTGGCTGAGCCCACACAAGCTCCGCCGTTCGTCGGCATGTTGAGCAACGGTGCCAGCGGCGACGTGAACAACAATGACTACGCGAACTACAACAAGCCCGGCCGCAAACGATACGCGCGTTATGAGAAGATGCGCGAAGTTGCCGAAGACGTAGCAGAGGAAGTCGTTCGGATTGAGAAGACGATCGCGTATCGTGATTGGGTCGAGCTTGGCGCCGCTGCCGAGACGCTACCCTTGAAACGTCGCCGACCGAGTGCCGTGCAAGTGAAGCGGGCGCGTGAGCTACTCGACAGCGCCGAGTCCGAGGCACAGGAGGATCGCGACTTTTCTCGGCGAGTGATCTTTGCCCGCCGCGCGATCGAAGCCGCCGAGTGGCCCGAAACCGCGGACGCCTTCGTGCAGACGCTGCGCATTGGCGACCTCGGCATCGCCGCGCTGCCGTTTGAAGTGTTCGTCGAAATCGGATTCGACATTCAAAAGCGCAGTCCGTTCAAGGACACCTTCGTCTTGGGACTAGCCAACGGCGGATTCGGATACCTGCCGTCCCCGCGCCAACACAAGCTGGGTGGATACGAAACGTGGCTGACCGTCGCGCATGCCGAAGTCGGCGCTTCGCCAAAGCTAGTGGACAAGCTGACGCAGTTGTTTGGCAAGTTGAAAGATGATTCGGAAACCACTTCCCAGTCATCGTTTAACGGCAAGCCGAAGGCGAAAGGGAATCGCAAGGACGCTGACGCCTTCGGCTCGCCGTTAAACGAAGCAGTGCAACTCAAGTTCGAATCGCTGGGCTCGATTCGAGGAACGCAGCGCTGGGACTGGTGGCAGGCGCGAACGGCTTTTGTGCCAGGAAAACAGCCGTTCTTTCTGACGACAATGTCGCAGACCGGTAAGACAACCAGTCATGATTTCCACGACATCCTTCAATCGATCAGCCGCGATGGCGGAAGAACGTGGAGCGAACCGACAATTGTCTCCCCGTTGATACGAACGCGACAGAGCGACGGTTTCGAAGTCGCGCCGGGTGATTTGTGGCCCACATTTCATGCGAAGTCAGGGAAGGTCCTCGTTACGGGAAAGACGTTCAACTTCGAAAACGGCAAACGCGAAATTCGTCTGCGCGAGCGAGTTTCCTACGCGGTCATGGATCCGTCGACGGGCAAATGGGGATCGATGCGACTGCTTGATGTGCCGAAAAAAGATCACAACGGCGCGACCATCACAGGAGCTAACGCCGGTTGTACGCAGCGAGTTGATCTGCCGAATGGCGATGTGTTGTTGCCGGTTCGCTACTGGCGCGATCCGAAAGTGCATCGTTACACAAGCGTCGTGATGCGTTGTGCGTTTGACGGTAAGACGCTCACTTACAAGGAACATGGTTCGGAGCACACGATCCCTACGGGCCGTGGACTCTACGAACCATCTCTTGTTCAATTCGATGGCCGCTACCTCCTCACGCTGCGCGCCAACCACTCGGCATACGTCACGCGGGGGACCGACGGCATCAACTTCGAACCTGTCCGCGAGTGGAAGTTCGACGATGGCGCAGTGCTGGGCAGCTACAACACGCAGCAACACTGGGTGACGGTCGGCGGTGGGTTGTTTCTCGTTTACACACGGCGAGGCGCTGACAACGACCACATCATCAGGCATCGTGCTCCGTTGTTCATCGCGCAGGTAAATCCCGAGACATTGCGAGTCATCCGATCCACCGAACGCGTCTTGATTCCGGAGAATCACGCCACGCTTGGCAACTCCGGTGTTTGCCGCATCAACGATGCCGAGAGCTGGGTCACGTGCGGCGAGGGACTCCTGAGAGCAGGCAAACGCAAAGGCCAACTCAATCAGGTGTTCCACGTGCGGATTACGCCAAAGTGATCGGATAGAGAACGATGGTCTTAGCTATCCGCCATCTCCATTTCCTGTCCACGCAGAAGAGTAGAACATGATCCGACGTCGCTTCCTCATCGCTGTCACGGTTCTGCTCGCCGTCGGTCAGATTCAGGTGATCGCTCAAGTTCCCAAGGAGCCGGTGGACATCGCGCGAGGTGTTCCGCAATTCTTCGTCGATGACTGGCTGGTCGATAACCGTTTTGCGGTCAAGTACAAACACAACGCGGTTGTGCACTCAGTTCATCCGCCGCAGAAGCACGAGGCGAACCCCGTTTATCGTGGCGACTGTGGGTACGTCAACGTTGCCCGGCATCCAGAATCCGGCAAGTTCCAACTGTGGACTCAAGTGCATTATTGGGCGGAAAAGCCCAGCGGCCGCAGCAGTCGATATGCCATCGCTTACGCCGAATCCAAAGACGGTCTGAGCTGGGATTCGCCGAACCTCGGCCTGTTCGAGTGGAATGGCTCGACACAGAACAACGTTGTGATTCGAGGCCCGAAGAACGCGCGAGCCAGCGGTCCGCAAATCCTGCTGACTCTTCCGGATGAACAGAAACGCGGCTTCACGTACGTCATGGCGTATCGGACCGGCGGTGCCGGCAAGGAGCACGACGGTATCAGGCTCATCGGCTCGCACGATGGAATTCACTGGGATACCGAAAGTGAAGTGCGACTCAAGCACGTGCATTCCGATACGCTGAACAGCATCGTTTTCGACGCCGACCGTAAACGTTATCTCATGACCTGCCGCGCGAAAGATCGGTACCGGCGATTCAAAGGCCAGATGATTGACACAGGGGCGTCGCGTCGCATCTCGTTCCTGACGAGTGACGAATTGTGGACTGAGTGGCGCGGCAGTCCCAAAGCGTTGCTGACACCGGACGAGATCGATGCGGAGAGCCACTACAACTTCTTGTACGGTATGCCGGTGCATCACTACGCCGGCATTTACTGGGGGTTCCTGTGGGTCTTTCGGATGAACGATCCAATCCACACCGAACTGGTGACCAGCCGGGATGGAGTGCACTGGCGGCGGTCGCCCAAACGAGTTCCGCTGATTCCACTCGGAGAAGAAGGTGCGTGGGACGACGGTATGACTTTTGGTGGGCCCCACTGGGTCGAAGTCGGTGATCAATGGTGGTTCTACTATGCCGGACACGACGGCG
>JASLPZ010000397.1:0-6067 GCA_030744725.1 Pirellulaceae bacterium | reverse complement strand
CAACCTCTTGTCGGTGTCTATGGCGGGACGAGTAACGCCACCATAGACAAAGCCATCGAGGGCGGCGTCGATGTACTGTTCCCGTCGATCACTTGGTATGAACCCAATCTCTTCATGAAGAACATCGTACAGAAAGTACGTCCTCATGGAATCAAGATGTATCCATCTCTGGCGGTCGCGTACGACGGGTATCAGCAGAAGCACCACGAGTTTGCAGAACTTCACCCGGACTATTGGGAAAAGCGGCGAGACGGTCGACTTATCGACAGTGGTACGCAGGTCGGTTTGAGCTGGGGTCATCCTGAAGTGCGAGCCTATAAGGTCCGAACCGTTGCTCGATTGATCGAGACGAGCGGCGTGGACGGAGTTCTGCTGGACTACTGCAGGTACTTTGGAAATACCGCCGGCTATAACGATGTCATCGTCTCAGCCTTCCGAACCAGATTTGGCAAGAACCCTTTCGAGTTGCCTCAGGACGATCCCGATTGGACTCGTTTCCGAGCGGATTTCGTGACGCAGTTTGTCGCCGATCTTCGAATAGCCCTGGACAAGATCGATGAAGACCTGGAGATCATTGCTTGTGTAAATCCCGATCCGCGGGAATGCCTGAAGAACGCCATGCAGGATTGGGCGACTTGGTTGGACAGAGGTCTGATCGACGGTGTCGTTACAATGATCTACGAACGAGACACGAACAACACGCTTCGAAAAGTGATGATCGCAAACGAAGCGATCCGAGACAGGGTACCCCACATGCCTATGATCGCGCCATACGGAGGCAATCTGACAACGCCAGCCATGCTGCGCGACGGCAGCCTGAAATGTTTGGCGGCTGGAACGGGGGCGGTCGGATATTATCGCAGTGATTCGATTTTCAAGCACGAACTTTGGAACACGGTCACCGAGGTCGCTCGCTGGAATCTAAGAGAGATCAGCAAACGTCCCGTAAATTACGTACTGAACCCCAACTTTGAAAACGACTTGGAGAACTGGGCGGTCGGCGACGACGATGGCATTAACATTACCGCGGAAAAGGCCAAGGTCGAGAAGCAATCATTGCGCATGCGCTTCCCAGGGCGTCGCGCCATAAGACAACTGATCGACCGTGGCTTCCTTAAAGGCAAGTCGGCGTTGCAGATCACGTTCTGGTTGGATAGTTCGAAGCTGCCTCCAGATGCTGCAGTTTCTATTGAAATCAACGCGAATACGCGGAACGGGCAGGAGTCTTTCTTCCGCATTCCTGTAGACATGGTGGGGCGAATTGGATGGCAGCGCGTGGATGCTCAGTTGCCGCTAGGGGATTCGCGACAGTTGAACTTTATCATTGCCGGCATCACAGCGGAGGCGAAGGAGGGCGAGCTGTTTGTTGACGGCATCGCGCTGAACCTGATCGATACGAGCTTGGCAAAAGAGGATCGCTTCGGAGCCGCGACTCATGGCGCGGTCACGATCAGCAAGAACGGAAACCGCAACATTGTCCGAGGGCAGATCGTCAAGGGTTCGTCTTTCTGGGAGAATGGCTACGGTTACGATAATGCCGTCGATGGGGATCTGGCCAGTGGGAATTTCGGAAAAGACGCTGCCTGGCATTCACAGCGCCCGGCCATGCAGCAGTGGATCAAGATCTATCTGCCTTCGGTCTATCAGGTCGGAAGATTGCGCATGCTCAACGCGTCAGCTCAATCTGCCTACCGGACAAGAGAGTACAAAGTCGAAGTGTCAACGAACGATCACGAGTACACGGAAGTGGCCAGCGGAATACTGCCCGACGACGGTCACACCTGGACCGAAGTTAAGATCCGCCCAATCGCGGCCAAGTACATCAAGTTCACCGGCATAACTGGATACAATCTCGAGTATGCCGTAGGTCTGAAGGAGTTTGAAGTCTATTCTCCGTAGCGGGTGTGATGGTGTGGCGGCGAAAGGATGAAATGACTGGAAAAGCTTACTAAACTGTCGTTCTCGATTCGCGGCAATGCGCAATTGTCAAGTGGATGGCTGATCGAGTCGTTCGATCCAGATGTTAGTGTTGTGTTGATTCTTGATTCTAAGGTCGAAGAAGAATGGTCGCCTGGCGAAATAGTCGTTGATCGCTGCTGGATCAAGACGTTTGGTTCGCAGAGCGAACCACGACAATCAGGCTCGCAATCCTAATTCTAAGTCTTGATAAAGCCCGGATCCGCCGCCAGCGCGGTTCGCTGAGTGTTTCAATGCAACTGCCACGCCTTGACCGGGTTTCTCGCTCGGTCCAGAATCGATCGCAGCTTCGTCAGGCAGATCATTTCGACACCCCTGCCCTGCCAGCAATATCATACGCACCAAGCGGTATCGTTAATATGACCGACAACTCGTCCAACGCCACAAAACACGTTCCCGATGTCGCCGGTCGATTTGGCGATTTCGGCGGGCGATACGTTCCCGAGACGCTCACACGGGCGTTGGACGAGCTTGCAGCCGAATACGAAAAGGCCCGGCAGGATGCCGATTTTCAGACGGAATTGGATGATCTGCTGAAAAACTATGTCGGCAGGCCTTCGCCTTTGTATCATGCCCGCCGATTGAGTGGTGAGTGCGGGGGTGCCCAGATCTGGCTCAAGCGCGAAGACTTGAACCACACCGGTGCCCACAAAATCAACAATACATTGGGTCAGGCGTTGCTAACCCGGCGGATGGGCAAGCGGCGCGTCATCGCCGAAACTGGCGCGGGTCAGCATGGAGTGGCGACGGCGACCGCATGTGCCCGCTTTGGCTTGCCGTGTGTCGTCTATATGGGGTCTGAAGATATCCGCCGCCAGGCCCCCAACGTGTTCAGCATGAAATTGCTTGGGGCCGAGGTGCGACCCGTTGAGACTGGTTCGCGAACACTGCGCGATGCGATCAACGAAGCGATGCGCGATTGGATGTCGAGTGTCGAGACGACGCATTACATCATTGGTTCGGTCGTTGGTCCCCACCCATTTCCAATGATCGTCCGCGACTTCCAAGCCGTGATCGGCAATGAGGCGCGCGAGCAGATGGAGGCCCGCGTTGGTCGTCTACCAGATTGTGTGGTGGCATGCGTTGGCGGCGGTAGCAACGCAGCAGGGATGTTCTATCCGTTCATCGAGGATCAGACCGTCGAGCTGTTGGGTGTCGAGGCGGGAGGATTGGGGGCACTCCCCGGCCAGCACGCTTCGCCCCTCTCGTTTGGCGACCCTGGCGTACTGCATGGCAGCTACAGTTACGTGATGCAAGACGAAGACGGGCAGACGTGCGACGTGCATTCGATGTCCGCTGGATTGGATTACCCCGGTGTCGGCCCCGAACACAGTTACTGGAAAGCGACCGGCCGTGTCGAGTATAGCAGCTGTCAGGACGATTCTGCGATGCGAGGGTTCGACGCGTTGGCGCGTAACGAAGGTATCCTGCCTGCACTAGAAAGTTCACACGCGGTGGCCAAGGCCATGGAAGTTGCCGCCGGGCGCCCGGAGGAAGACATTGTGCTGGTCTGTCTGTCTGGCCGTGGCGACAAGGATGCAAACGAGATTGCTCGCCTGAAAGCGGCTCAAGATCAGTAATGGCCCGAGGCGGCTCGCGCCGCGGACAAGAACTTACTTTACCGAAACAACGGCCTGCGGTGTCATTGATAAAGAGAAAGCAATGTCGGCAATCGATCAACTATTTTCGGAATTGAAGCAGCAAGGACGCAAGGCGTTGATGCCCTTTGTGACGGCTGGTGATCCCGATATCGAATTCACGGCAGCCGTGATTCGGGAACTGGCCGCGCGCGGTGCCACGATGTGCGAGATTGGAATTCCCTACAGCGATCCGATTGCCGATGGGCCGGTCATTCAGGCGTCGTACACCAGAGCACTCAACAACCACGTCAAACTGGCCGACATTATGGCGATGCTTGGCGAAGTGACGAGCGACGTCACGATGCCCATCGTAACCATGGTCAGTTACGCCATCATCCATCGACATGGGCTGGAGCGGTATGTGACGCGCGCCAAGGCGGCCGGAGTGGCCGGGGCCATTGTTCCTGACTTGCTGGTCGAAGAAGCTGGACCATTTTCCGAAATCTGTCGTCGCGAGGATTTCAGCCTGATTCAACTCGTGACTCCGACCACGCCACGAGACCGGGCGCTGCGGATCGCCGACAGTTCGACGGGGTTTCTCTATTATGTTTCCGTCACCGGAATCACAGGCGAACGCCAGGCGTTACCTGCCGAAGTGACCGAGAATGTGGGTTGGTTGCGGGCGCAGACTGACCTGCCCATTTGCATTGGCTTCGGGATCAGTCAGCCCGATCATGTACGAGTCTTGTCACCAGTGGCTGATGGATTGATCGTCGGATCGGCCTTCGTGCGACGGATAGCCACGGCGGCGGATCGGTCGCGCGCAGACGTGCTAAGGGAAATCGGTGACTTCGCCAGTAGCCTTCTCGAGACGCTCAATGACTAGCGACAGTTTCAAAACCCACCCTTTTGGCGCGAACCATTCTTGAAACTGCTTCTAGCTGTTTGCCACATTTTCAAGCAAAGGTGTCAGTCTTTCGCGGAGATTCTCACAAGCGTCTGTGGGTCAACATAACAACCGTCCTGACAGGCGTTTAGCGATTGTGAGTGGTGCCCGATCGAGACAAACATTGGCACCGATCGATAATCGGAAGTAAAGTTTATAGTGTGACCATTCGATCGCATGAAAAGAGAGTTCCACCGAGCAATCCATGTTGGCCATCACGCGCCTCGTGTTGCCAGTGCACTGTTCGGTTGACCGCCCGTTGACCAACGACGGAGGTGCACCGTGAAATCATCTCACCCTTCTTCCGCATTGTGGCGTTACTTCGCCGGTCTCGCGGAGTATGTCTTTCAGGCCGAACTTGGCGTCGCAGATCCGCCTTTGATCGACTACGTCAGCTGTTTGCTCATGCGGTTTGTTCGTTCCGATGCGATGCATAAGGTGCGAAATCCGACTGGCCAGCCGTTGATGGAAGTTACGGAGATGTTGGTCGAAGCGAACGCTCGCATTGGCAACGCTCGGCGCGATGTCCATCGTCACATCGGCGATTTCACGCTTTTTTGGGCTGGAGTCTATCCTGAAATGCTGCGAGGAATGCAGGCCCCGGAAAAGAAAGATCACTTCATCGACTACTGTTCGCAGGGCAAACGAGCCTACTTGATCGCCAGCAGTATCGAAACGGATGACGCCCAGGATGCACCAGCAGAGATTCTCGAGCGGTTGAGTTTCGACTTTGACCTTTGTGCCTACGGATTGCGAGAAGTGCGCCGCGAATGGGAACGTCGCGACGGCGAAAATCCACAAATGTTGCTCGAGTGATTTGGTAGCCCGCTGAGTGGAGCCCATAATGTCGCTTCGCTGGAACGCATTCTCTGCCCGTTTCCTCAAGTGAAGTACCCATGACGACGGCAACGCTTATCCTCGATACCAAGGCCACCCTTGGCGAGGGCCCCATCTGGGATCCGCGCGCGAGCGTGCTCTGGTGGATTGACATCAACGAACATCGGCTGCACCGCTATGACCCCAGTGTGAGGCAAGAGAGCGGCATCCAAAATGAAACGTACGACATTGGCCAGCGCATTGGCACTGTCGTACCACGCTTGTCGGGTGGGCTGATGGTGGCCGTCGAGCACGGCTTTGCTTCCTACAATCCCGTGACACAGCACCTGGAAATCCTCGCCGATCCGGAAGCACATTTACCGGGCAATCGGTTCAATGATGGTAAATGCGATCCGGCAGGTCGTTTCTGGGCCGGGACATTGCAATCGGTTGAAGAGGATATGAAGGCGGGGACGCTGTACTGTATGTATCCTGACGGCCGTGTCGAGCCGCGTGTGCCGAGTGTTGGGATTTCGAACGGAATTGTTTGGACATCAGACAAGAGAACGATGTACTTTATCGACAGCCCAACGCGTCGCGTCGACGCGTTCGACTACGACGACGCGACCGGAGAGATCTCCCATCGGCGGCCCGCCGTTGAACTCCCTGAAGGGCTCATCGTACCACACAAGTCGTTGGGCCAAAAAAAAGTTATCCGGGTCCGAATGTCTCCCAGGCGGTGGATAGG
>JASLPZ010000396.1:0-6120 GCA_030744725.1 Pirellulaceae bacterium | reverse complement strand
GTTTCTTGATCTTGTAGATCAATTTTTCCTGGCCATCCTCGAGTTTCCAATCACCATCATCTTGTCGCTGAAGTTGCCACAGTTCGACATCTTGAGCGGAATTCTTGATCTTGTATTTGCCAGGCGAGGCAATCACGTAGCCGAGAACTGTGTCGTCGGCGTCTTTGACCTTCAACTTGGAATCGCTGAGATTAAACCGGGCGATTTCCTGTTCGTCAGAATCCACGAGCTTCGCGCCGTCGTCCTGCGGCTTGACCGAAAACTCCGTATCCCCCTGGCCGGCCTTGAACTTGATTTTCCCGGTCAGGCCGCCTTTTGCGCTTGATTCGCTGTCCGTCGGACGTTGTGTGGTGGGCTGCACGGTCACGGGCGCGTCGCCGCCATGGTCGGATCCACCGCAACCGGCAAGTGGCACCATACAGGCAGCGCCGCACAGCAGGCTCAGTTGCCAAGCCTGTGATTTCCATTGGGATGTGAATCGGAATCTGCTGGATTGGTTCATGTGAAGACTCTGCTCATTCACTTCGAATTGTTCAAGAAACGATATAGGCTCAGAAACATCATTGCCATCCAATTGATGCCATCGCGTGCCGCGGCCTTTTCACCGGGCCCTGGAGCGTCCCAGGTAACTCTTGACGTCGTTCTTAGCGTCAAAACATCGCCTTCCGCTACGACCGACTTCAGTTCGACCCAGGAGGGCAATTTCAGGGTCTCGTTGAGTGTTTTATACAACTCTTGTGCCTGTGGATATCGTTTCTCCTTGATTTTCAAACTGATGATTGCCTCGCTGCTATTTTTGGTCTTGTGCTTATGTTTCGTTTTTCCGCTGGCACTTCTCTTTGTACGGTGCCGGTCCTGCTGTTTCTCGATCAAGGTGACTGTGTACTTCGTCCCATCAAGAAAACGCCCCTGCATGGTGAGCCAACCATCCACGAAGAACTGAACATTCCAGTACCCGACTTTCCCCTTCCGCTGCAGCTTTTTCTTGTGGTTGTGCGGCTGAAAGTCGAGAGCGACCGTTACCGGCGCATCGTCCGCCATGTCCTTGCTCAACAACCGCAAAAGACCGGCAACAACCTCATAACGGCGGTCATCAAGGTCCAGTCGACCGTGAATTGCTCGCACGGAGAATCCGGCAATCGCCGTCACCAATCCTAACACGCCGGCCGCGCCGCCAAGGACGACGCTCTGCATGCCGAAGAAACAGGCTGCCCCGATGACGATGCCGACAATGCCAAGCCACCCAACTCCCAGCCATAAGCGGGACTTCTTTTCCTGCTCAATGTCGAATTGCCGAAGAAAGTCCATGTCTGTCAGCACCGTTTCCGCGGAACTGGTGACGTTGTAACACAGTGACCGCTTGAACTTGGCTTCGTCGAATGATGCGAGTGGTAACATGGATCGTTGCTCGATGTTTGCATCCAATAAAGGTCTTGTATCACAATACTATAGCGAACAATGGCTGGACTCGTTGACACGAGTCGGTGAACCTGCCGCAAACGAGAAACTCGCTGCTTCTTGAGATTTCCAGGAATATGGACTCGCGACATGCGAAACAGAACAAACGGATGTCTACACCATTGAGTCAGGCCATGTCAAGCACGCACGTCGTTTACGCGTCATTCGACCGGTTTCCGGCACCTAAAGGTGCTGCCACTCATATTGACGCATTTGTCACCGCATTGGGTCGGCGATTCGGTAGGGTCGATTTGCTGACGATTCAATCCGTAGCGGCCGAGTTGGCTGATGGTAAGTCGCCAATCGCGCCGGCGGGCTCGGCCAAGGAATGCGTCGCGCCCGGGCACCAGTCACCATTCGCCGCTTGGTCGGCGGATGGCGTCGTGCACCATCCGATCTGTGCGCCGGGAGAGAACCTCTTCGAACGCGTACTCAGCTTTCGATCGCAGAGCTGGAATTGGTGGCAAGAACGGTTCGGCGAAAGCCTCAAGAGCCTACCCATCATTCATTTTCGATCGATCTTCGAGGGTTACCCGATTGCTCGGCACAAGGAGCAGTTCTGCCGCAAGCTCGTCTTCGAAGTCAATGGTCTACCTTCGATTGAACTCAAGTATCGCTATCCCAACGTTGCCGACAATGTTGAACTGCTTCGAAAGCTTTACCGTCAGGAGCAGGTCTGTTTGGATGCCGCCGATTTGGTCCTGACGGTCAGCCGCGTTAATGCCGAGCACCTGTTTCGGCGAGGTGTCCCGGAAAATCGGGTTTGCGTCATTCCTAACGGAGTGGACCTGGATGTTTTCTCCTATGGTAGGCCGGCAGCGTCTCTTCCCGGCGCGTCGGCCAATGGCTGCCCCATGCGGATGCTGTATTCCGGCACAATGTCAGCCTGGCAGGGTGTTTCCGCGGCGATTGAAGCGCTGGCACTCTTTCGCCGTGATTTTCCTGCTACGCTCACCCTTGTCGGGCATGCCCGTCCGCGTCAGCGTCGGGATCTCCTCGATCGGGCCTGGGAACTCGGAGTCACCGACAGCGTCCGCTTACTGGAGCCGGTTTCAAAACGGGAGCTGGCGACTCTGCACCACGATGCTGACGTGATTGTCGCTCCACTGACTCAAAACGACCGAAATCTTGTGCAAGGATGTTGTCCGCTAAAAGTCCTTGAAGCGATGGCGAGCGGTACTCCTTTGATTGCCAGCGATATTCCGGTGGTTCGTGAATTGGCAACCAACGATGTCGAGACGCTCCTTGTACGACCGAGCTCAGCCAAGGCGATCAAGGACGGGATGCTACGATTGAAATCCGAACAAGGTCTTGCCAGGCGCCTCAGTCTGGCGGCGCGGGCACGTGCCCAGCAAGATTTTTCCTGGTCCCGGGCGCAGGCCTTACTTGTCAACGCCTACGAATCGCTGCTCAGTTAATCGCGTGGCTTCGCGACTAATCGGCTCAGCAAGCCGCCGAGCCTTGCTGCTTCCAATTCATCGTGAAAGCTCCGGGTGATACGATCACGGGCCGCGTTTGCAATCGCCTCACGCTGGTCATCCTCCAGGTCGAGGACTTCCAGGATGGCCGTACCGAGATGATTCAACTGCGCTTTCGGTATCACGAATCCATTGACGCCATGTTCGATGGCTTCGGGGAGTCCCCCCGCATCGCTGGCCAGCACAATGTTGCCACATGCCATTGCTTCCAGCACGGCGTTGGGTAGCCCGTCCCAAACCGAAGGCTGCAGCACGACATCGCATAGTTGAAAATGCCGAACAACATCGCTTTGATGTTCCAATTGTCCCGTCACCACGATTCTCGCGGCAGCTTCGGGATGGTCGCCAGCAAACGCCGCCAGGTGTGCCTGCTCGCGCGGTCGTACTTCGCCGATCACGAGAAGGCAGGCTTCGCGTATTTGTCGAACTTCGAGAAGGGCCGCGAGGATAAACGGCAGCCCCTTTTTGTGCCGTAGTTCGCCGCAGAATCCCAACACTGCCTCGTCGGGACGAATTCCCAGCGAGCCACGTAGCTCGGCACCGTGTGATCCAGCGGCTGGACGAAACAATTCGGTATCGACAACATTCGGCACCACGACAATCTCGACCTGCTGTCCCAACAACATGGTGACCTTTTTCGCAAGGTCTCGGGAAACACAACTGACGACGGTGGCGCGCTCGAGCGTCCACATCAATCGAGCAAAATCGCCGGGAGGGAACATCAGACGGTCAATGTCATTGCCCCGCGCACTGACGGTGGAAGGAAGTCCCAAAGTCTCGGCAAAAACCACGGCCATGTAGCCAGCCGGATAAACGTAGTGCCCCCACGCAGCCGAAAACCGGAATTCTTGATACAGCCATTCTAAGACGTTGGCCGTGTGCTGCATGGAGAAATCCCAATTCGAAAAGAGGCCCAGTCGGTGGACCGTGACCCCTGTGGCGCGGCCCACCGTATCGCCCACGGCAACCGTTTCAAGCTCGCCGGGAGGAAGCGACTTTGTCCAGGCAAGCACGTGGACATTCCACCCTAATTGCGAGATCGCTTCAGCCGTGCGAAACGCGCTGCGGGCCACGCCACCCAGGTCCGGTGGAAAGCGTTCGGCGATCATTAACAAAACGGGAAGACTTGGCTCATCAGTCATGTCCATCTTTCTCCTTCGACCTGTTAATCACGCGCGAAATGGAAGCAACGGCGCCACTGTGCTTGACGTACTTGCGCTTGACGTCCTTGCACTTATTAGAAGGCTCCGCCGATTAACGGTGTCCCGAGAAAAATCGCCGAACCTGTCTCGAAAGGTTGCCGAAAGAGTTCGATTGACCGTAACGTTGCACGTCATTCGCATCAAGGTGCATCCTTCGAATCGCGGCGGTGCGAAAGGCATTGCCTTTCGGCTTCTTATTAAAGTTCTCACGCGACTTTTCGAATGACCGCGGCTTCGATGTGAAATCGTCCGCGAATTCCGGCCAATACTGTTCGGGCGCAAAGAGTTTGTGCACCGAGTCGAAAACCCACTGGGCGTCGTGGTACTCGGTTTGAACTCCAGCCCGCATCAGGTCATCGATGATGGCAAAATCACCGCCAAAGTTTCGGTAGAAGATCCCCTTCCGTTGCCTCGCAATGGACTCGAGTTCCGATCGGCGGTTTCGCTCTCTTCCGTTAAACGCTCTTCGGTATTCCGTTGGTTCAGGCCACCGATTGATCGTGGGATGCTGAACGACTGTGTGCTCGTTCTTCCACAGCCCACGCGCGACCTGACACCGCGTCTGGCGATCGTAAAACTCCAGCGGCACCGTCGCGAGGTCGAGAGAAACGGAATTCGCCAGAAAATCGAGCACAAAGTCATCCGGATATTGCGGGTATCTTTGGGCGTATTTCATCCAAAGATCGATGAATTCAAGTTGCGACCCGTCCAGCATCAGTACGCCGGAAGAAAACCCTTGCGACTTTCCCGTTTGATAGCTCGAAATCAGAGGACTCGACCAGTCTCCGGGAATCGGTTTTACGATGCGGCATTCCACATCGAGCCAAAGGATCGTGCCAAAGCGCCTCACCATCTGCCGGATATAAGAGATCTTGAAATCGAAGGCCTGAATCAGATCATCAAACTCCTCGGCGAGATCTTCACAATGAATCCGGTAACCCAGTCTGCGGCAATCTTCCTGCAAGCCCGGCGCGAAACACGCAAACTTCGGAGTGAAATACGTTACGACGGTGAACGGTTGCATATCCGGCCTGCGTGATCACAGATAGTTGAAATGGTGAAGAAGTTTGACAGCGTCGGCATTCGCCATGAGTTCGTCCACGCGCTCTCGGCATGATTCTGTACGCCATTTGCCAACTGAACTCGGCGTCGGCACTCGAGCCGGATCGAACCAGGCGTTACTCGTCTTCACCGTCGCATGTGCAGGATACTCCTCCAGATGGTAGGTCATGTCAAGCTCCAGGAACTCGCACACACCGTGAATTGTTGCGTGGAATCGACTCACGAGGTCTTCATAGCGAACTGTCAACACCTGCCTGTGTTGCTCGAAGGCCAGCCCGGCTGCCACGTCTTTAACCCAGCGCGGCGGCGATACCCAGCATCGAGTTGGATCGTCAGGGTGGATCGAGCAAACGACATCGCGACCGTCGCGGACCATATGGATCAAGCGGGCCGTGCGGCCGAAATGTCGCAGGATCTGCCCAAAAAACAAGACATTCTTGGGCGTCTTCTCGCACCAGTACCGGCAGTCCGGCGGTACCGCGGTGGACAACAGGTGATTCCGGATGATCTCGGCGTCGAGCGTGGCATTCCGCCTTGGTTCCGGCCAGTACGCCGTTGGGCACAACGCCTGAGTTTCGAATGGGATCGCGCAAATCCGCGGGTGGCTCGAGAGTACCGACAGGAGCAGCGTCGTACCTGACCTCGCACACCCTCCAATCACAACCGGGCAACAACCGCGCCAGCGTCTTTGACTTGTCGGCCAGGACATCTTCGACAATGACGTCCGCAAGCGAATCAGATTCAGGAAATCCACTTTCACAGCCCGGCCCTCTTGTCTTGTTGGTTAACACGAACCGAACCGTCATTCGTCCATACGGTATTTTCGGTCGGCCAACTTGCGTAAGCGTGTCCGCTTCAGTTCCTTTCGCCATTCCTCAATGGGATCAATGTCGGGGTCGTCCTCAATCGCTTGAACGGAA
>JASLPZ010000395.1:0-6181 GCA_030744725.1 Pirellulaceae bacterium | reverse complement strand
GCGGAAAGATCTTCGCAGAAGACGGTCTTGACGGGCGGACCACCACTTTCGCCCCAGCGGATCAGTACGATGCGATCGATGGGTTCCGTCGAGGGTCCTCGCATGTCCATAGGATCTTCGCCGACAAACAGGTTTCCTTCGGAATCACACGTGACTGCCGAAGGATGTTCGATGTCCGGCACTTCGTAGACAAGATCGACCTTGAAACCCGTCGGTGCCTGCTGAGCTAGAGACCGAGTTGCCAACAGCAACAAGAGACCCCCTGACAACACAGACCAGGAACGCAAAGACGACATGGTTTCACTCCCGCGAAGTTCGCTGGCTCACGAGCACGCGCAGGCGAACTGGTTTGCCAGGCGAAGGGACTGTGGATTCTCGACAGAAACTTGAGTAGGCGGCGTGTCAAAGCAGAGTCAACCAGACGTTCCAACCGCTCGGTAATTCCTCGTAACCCCGACTTCGCGGGAACTGGTCTGCGGACGTTCAGCGATGATGGTAAGGGACTGATGTGGAAAAGCAAAGGAAACTGAATATACTTACGCCAGTTTAAGTTTTCAAGCGGTTCTTGCGTGGCAGCGTTTATTCAGGCGTAATATGACTCTCACTTCACGCGAGCGAGTTCTTCGCACGATTCACCGCGAACCGACGGACTGCGTGGCCGTGGCGCCCTACATGTATGATGTAGCCGTGGTTGCTGCCGGCGTCTCGCTGTTGGACTACTACACCGATCCTGACGTCATGACGAAGGCGCAACTAACCTTGCACGACCTGGTCGGACAGGACGTCATCTCAGTTGGTTCTGACAATTTCTACATTGCTGAGGGGTTTGGCTGTCAGACGACGCACGAAGAGGAAGAACTGCCGGCATTAACCCAACCGGCCGTCGACTCGTTGGCGGACGTGTTCGACGTTGAAGTGCTTGATCCGCACTCTGACGGTCGTATGCCGCTAATGTTGGAAGCCATCCGACAGGTCCGCGCAGCGGTTGGCGAAGAGGTAGCGGTGCGTTCGCCGGGCACGGGGCCATTTGCGTTGGCCTCCTATCTAATCGGATCACAGCAGTGGCTCTGCGAGATCGGTATGTGCGAAGCGGGCATGGACGAGGCGAACGAGACGGCACTTCATCACGCTTTGGGGCTTGCTACGGAGACACTGATCCGGTTCGGCAAAGCGTGCTGGGACGCCGGCGCGGATATCATTCATTGCGGAGATTCCCTTGCCTCGTGTGATATGATATCGCCCCGAACTTATGAGCGATTCGCCTGGCCGTACGAACTACGTGTTTTTCAGGCGTGGAAAGAACATGGCATCACTGGATCACTGCTACACATCTGCGGCGACAGCACCAAAGTGTTAAAGCTATACGCCGACACGGGCGCCGATCTGGTCGAAATTGACAACATGGTTGACTTAAGCACGGCACACCAGAAGATCGGTGATCGAGTTACGCTGGTCGGAAACGTGCACACGGTGAACGACTTGTTCCGGGGGACGCCGGAGAGCGTTCGTGTTGCATCGCAGCGGTGCATTCAAGCGGCTGGTGGCGGACATGGCTTCATACTCGGCTCTGGCTGCCTCGTTCCTCGCAATACGCCGATCGAGAACGTGCGGGAGATGGTCCGCGTCGCCAGGCAATCCCATTTTGAAATCAGCTAAGGATCGTTCGAGGAATTACTGTCCGATAGTCGCCTTTCGCTCCGCGAAAGATGACATTAAATGATCGAACACTGCTAAGTGATCGCTCGCTGTAGCACGTTCTGCGTGATTCGTTGCACGCGTTCATCGGGACCATGTGGTCGGGACCAATGCGACCAGGGAAGCATATGTCCCGGTGGGCGGGACAAGTCTTGACACCAAAAGATCGTTGAAGCATTGAAAACGAAATTGTCTTTTGGGCCGGGATATATGGTTGCCGTCCAGTTTTGTGGATTCACACCGCCTTGCAGGGCGATGCCCTTGGCAACGACTTCCAAGCCGGGGATATCCGCGGGTGGATCGCCGTGGTACTCCCAGCCGATCAGTCCGGGAATCGCATCCCCTTTCTTCATATCTGTCCCCGCAAAGATCCAATGATCTGGCTTCTCGACAACCCAGTCGCCACCGCCATTGACGGGCGAGACATTGCGTGAGCCCATCAAGTATCCTTCGTCGGGCCCGCGATGTGGAAATGGGCCGTGGTCTCGTTCGCGTTCGACGGCATATCGATGATCGCCGCCATAGGGTCCACCACGAAACATAATGCGGTTTGGGCGCCCATCGTAGCTATCTCGGTACGGCGTCACCCAGCATACTGAGTTGCCGGAGAAGAACAGCAAGTTGACGCTCTCGTCGCGCATCTTCACGACACTCTCGTACTGCCGAATGTTCCAGTATTCGTCGTGGCCGACACTCAGGAACGATTTGCATTTCAAGCCGCGATCCGGTGTTAGCATGTCGCTGTTCGAGCAGTACGTGACGTCGTAGCCATGCTTTTCCAGCCAGTAGGCAAAAGGGAATTCGAAACAAAGCCATTCGCCGGACCCGACAGACTGCGGGTTTTCGTAAATCTGTGCGTACTTTGCATAGGGTCGATCGAAACTGACGTCGGCCCATGGTCCTTGGTTGCCCTTGGGATGAGTGTAGACCGAGTAGTTGTTTGGCCAACGATTGTATGCCTGCCAGGTGTTGTCGGAGCATTGGAACAGAATATCGGCTGGACGGTCGTCGCGGACGATGAAGACGACGTAGCTTTGCCAATACCCGTGACCAGTGACGTCAGTTGTTGTTGTCAAACGTCCCAGATAGACACCGCTGGTCCAATCCTTTGGAATGGTCAATGACACACACGGTTGCCACCGACACTGGAGCAGATTCTTTTTTCCGATCGCCGGCACCGGCTGTTTTCTTCCCTTGAACGGGCCAACTGTTTTCATCAATCGTGCGCCACGACCGCCGTAGAAGCCGGTGCGAAAGATCTCGATCTTAAAATCCTGGACAGGATCGGTGGAAACCATGATGTCGATCGACTCGCCGGCTGCGACACTTTGTTTCGAGCAGTATCCTTCGATCCAAGGTGACCGGAACTTGTTGCTATCGAGTCGAACGCGTGTCAGTTGCCAGTCCCTCGAACCTGGTTGTTCGTTTTCTCGCTGGATCAGCGTTGGATCTCGCTCGGCATCATCGCCGTTGGCGCGACTCGCCGTCACCGATGAACCGGCCATCAACGCCAGCGAAGTTGCCACGCTCCCTTTGAGTACACTACGACGGTCTATCTGACCTGGTGAGTCCGAGGTGTTATTTGGAGTCACGTTGCTCTCTCTGTTTGGCTGGCAAACGTTTTGGCGATGGTCGCGCGACGGACGTTCGTCCGTGGCTTAGGACTGGCACATCAATTATAATCACTGCTCGCTCGGCGAAGTTGGCGTAATGTTCGCGGAGATAGCAGCGAACAATGACTATACGGCAATTATTGATTCAACGCCCCTCACACACGTCGTGTAGGATTGATCTTGGCCGATGGTTCGTACGATCTGGCCTACAGTCCCACGACCCAGATGTTGCGAAACTGCAATCGGTCGCCGTGGTGCTGCAGGTAGAACGGCAGCTTATCCGCATGTTGCTTGTAGAGCGGTCGTCGCTTGTGGAGCGTCGGCCCGGTCAGGGAGACGTCATTTTGCACCAAGATGCCATTGTGAAGCAGGCTGACCCTCGCCGGTTCGGTCAACTTGCCTGACACATCAAAACGAGGTCCATGAAAAGTGATGTCGAAAACCTCCCACTCGCCCGGCGGACGACAGGCATTTACAAGAGGAGGGTACTGACCATAGATCGCAGCCGCCTGGCCATCCGCATAGATCGCGGCGCGATTATTGTGCGAGTTAAAGATCTGCACTTCGTACAGATTCATCAGATAGACTCCGCTGTTGCCGTGGCTGTCCGGATCGGCAACACGCCATTCGACGTGCAATCGGCAGTCGCCAAACGCCTCTCTGGTCATCACGTCGCCCTTGACCGTTTCCATGTTTCCGTCCTTGATCGTCCATGGGCCACCTTGCCACTGATCCAGATTGGTTCCGTCGAACAACACGACGGCTTCTTGGGGTGGTTTGCGAGATTCCCCCAGTGACGCTAGGCTTTTGGGCGTGACGATCTTGGGCAGCGGCCGCGATGTGTCGTGAATCTTCTCGCTTATCACCGGCTGCACCGAGCCGGACAGTACCTTGATCTCAATATCTTTGAACATCACGTGCATCTTCTGACCGCCGTGAAGTTGCATACCGAAATAGCCCTTGCGCACGCCTGGGTCGTTCTTCAGTTCGGCAGTCTTGACGCCGTTGACGGTCACCGTCACGTTGCCACCTATGGCCGTGACCGTCATTTTGTTCCAGTCTTTGTTCTTGTAGAACTTCTTCACGTCCTCCGGCTTTGGCTGCACGACCCATGCACGACCCAGGGTTTCATACAAGCCGCCGACGTCGTTGCCACCAGCATCGATCTCGGCCTGAAAGCCTTTCACCGAGACAGCGTGATCGATCTTCTGAACGCGAAAATAAAGGCCGCTGTTGCCTTCGAGAGATTTGTATTGCAGGCGGACGACGAAATCGCCGTACTGTTTCTCGGACAACAACATGCCATGGCGTTTTTCCGTATTGGCCTGGCTTCCCACAATGACGCCGTCGGTAACCTCCCATGTTCCGCCGGGAAGCGGATTCCAACCCTCAAGCGTTTTGCCGTCAAATAGGGGAACAAAACCGTCCGCGCCAAATGACGGCGCTCTGGAGATGGTGAGAATGGTCAGCAACAGAATAGTCAGCTTCCAGTTCATTGTATGTCTCTTCTTTCCAAAAGTTGGTGGCGACAATGTTGATAGACGGAGCGCAGATACGTCTGATTGTCAACGTAACTGTCTCCAGCGCTTGGTGATCCGCGTCTTCCTCGAACAGCTCCCGGCTCCATGGTGCAAGACAATCGAAACGCTTCACTCTACCGGGTCAAGCTCGTAGGCATCAGCGCTCGTTTCGGCGTGCATGTGTAACTCCGCGGGGTGGGTGTCTCGCAAGATCCCATTTGCCCTGGCAACCTCCAACGGATCGCCATGCACTAGCAATAGTGCACCGCCCGCCCGCACTTTTTGTTCGTACCAAGCAAGGTGCTCTCCATGCACTCCCCAACCGAGCATCGCGCCCAGCAGCGCTCCGACGATGCCAGTCGCGGCCATGATTGGTGCTAAGAAAACGGTAGATTCTCCGTTGGCAACCGTCAGCACGCCTGCGCCGGTAACTAGACCGGCGAGTCCACCCACGCCAGCCCCAATGGCAGCGTCCTTCTCCATGTTGTCGCCAAATTGTAGTATTTTCGGCACACAGGCACCGGACCAATCGCACTGGATTGAACCATCGCACGTGCGGGGACAGATAGTGGGTAGATGGTCGTAGCTTTGGTAAGATTGCCCGTCGGCGTCTGCCTCAGCCCGGCAGCTGGTCGAGACAAGTGAGACCAGTTTCATCGGTATTCCACCGCGATCAATCGCGCGCGTCGCGTCTCTCGCCGCAGCTAGTCTCTTGTAAATTGCAACCACGCATTGACTCGAGCGGCTCATGACAATTACCTCTCTCTCTTGGAATCAACGTACGTCAACACACGGACACCTGAAATTATTGCCGAACACTGTGCGATCAATCAAGATAAAAGAAGTCTAGATTAACGGTTTAGTGAATCTCGGTTGTCGATTTTGCTCGACCCGGGGAGGAGCAGACGCGATATTGTGGCGAATCACGACTCACCGATTGACCTTTCCGACCGTGGAGGTCGGGAGACCGTACTACAACGCGACCTTCCCGGGCCGGTCGGGAGACCGGCCCACAACGGGTGACTCACAGCCTGTCCATGTGCCGTAGTGTCTACGGGCGTTTCGCCATTGCTCGTTGCCGCTGTGACCTTCAGCGTCCGCAACACTTTTTGAATTTCTGGCCGCTGCCACAGGGGCAAGGACCGTTGCGTCTAACCAAGCCGCGCTGCGAACTGGCCGCTGTTTGGCTTCGGCGCATCAGACGTTGCTCCTCGATACGTCGCCTGCGGACCTCTTGCCCCAGTTTCTCGAGACGTTCGCGTGTGTGCCGAACGAACCGTTGCCATCCAGCGCAGAGCCTGCTGAGGTTCCGGGGCGACGCGCGTCCGTAGGTGCGAAACTTGAGACAGTCTC
>JASLPZ010000394.1:0-6202 GCA_030744725.1 Pirellulaceae bacterium | reverse complement strand
AGCATCGGTTTGCCAGCCGATTGAGGCACCACACTCGCTGAGAATCTACCCTGTTTTAGACGCAACTCCTTCTGCCCCTGGTCGGAAAATGTGAGTATCGAATCACCAAAGATCATGGCAGTCGAGCCATCACGGAACTCCAACTCGAACCAAGAGTCCAGTGCAGTTCCTTCAATGGTTCCGCCGGGCAGCTCGGCTTCCTCGCTCAACACATTCGACCAACGTGTCTGCATTTGCGGTGAATCAGAACCTTGAACAATCTGGCCACCGTCACCGATCCAGGTCAGCGTTCCGTTCAGCCCAGTAATCCGGGCGATGTTGCGGCCGCTGTTCACGCTCCGATAGTACAGGGTTGCCGTCAACACAACGATGATTCCCGCAGCGATCGCCAGTGATGCTCGGACGTAGTAAGTCTTCGCTGGCTTCGTGACCGAAACGCTCGATCCACTGGCTTGCGAAATCGCCCCGACACTCTCGGTATCAGCCACCTCGCGAATGACTGCATCGAGCTGGGCGAACCTGTTAAAAGTTGCACGCGCCTCGGCGGACTCACGTAATTCCTGCTGGAGCGTTTCAGACTCTACTTCACCGATACGACCATCGATCCAAGCACCAATCCGTTGCTCTAAATCCGAATGGGACATTATGCGTTCTCCGCCGCAAGTGCCTTTGTGACGCAAGCGAGCACGACTGCACGCAATCGTTGAATAACCTTGTAGAACGCCTGCTCGCTTTTCCCCGATTGCAGCGCCACTTGTCGCATGACCACACCGGGCGAATGGACTTTCAACAGTAATTCACGTTTCGAGCGTTCCAATTGTCCCAGGCAATCCTCCAGGTGTCGCCGACGAATCGGTTGAACCTCCTCTTCACTGGCCTCTTCCGCCAGCAGATCCCAAACGTCATCGGCAAAGACCAGCGGACTTCGAGCCACTCGACGTCGGTACTTCAACGCCTCAAATCGAGCGATCGTGAGTAACCACCCCCCAAACGACGTTCCACCTTCAAAATCATCGAATTTCCGCCACGCAATCAGGCTCGCCTCCTGAGTGACCTCTTCGACTTCATGCCACGTCGGCAACAATCCGCGCAGAAACGAACGCACGCGAGGCTCATGTTCTACCAGGAGTCGCACAAAAGCTTCGTAACGCTCGTCGTCTGAAGCGGTTCGTTTTTCAGCAGATTGATCGTCCACAGCCCATTTACTCCCGCCGGTAGAGGATCTGGACAGCGGTTTCCCAAAAACACCTCAAAAACCGCCAAATCGCTCCTGAACCGCGCCAACTTGTCTTTCAGGCCGCCAAATGCAACCGACTCGGTCAGTTTATCTTCCAAATAGCGGCGAAATTGCTTCTGGCCGACAAGGGTGAATTTGCCATGATAATTGATGAATTCAGGCCAGTCGTGGACTCAGCCATGTTGGATTCCATCTTGCAGATGAAGTTTGTAACCCGCGTCTGCTGTTTGATGGCTTCAGAGATACGGCGGATGTGGATCTCGGCGAACTGCCGCGTCTTGCGAGCGGGTCGCGGTTCGCAGTGATTTCAACCGATGGTGATGGTACGTTCCAGACTTCCAGCAGTCGCCAACCTTGTCTCGTCTTCACGACTACGTCGCCGATGTCCCAAATCTCGCCGCAAAGCTGAATGACTTTCATGAGGACTGGCACTGGCCTAATCACTTTGTCGAACGCCATTAGCGGCTCCAGCCACAGCTTGCCCCGCTTGATTTTCCTGCTCCAAAGATGATCCTCGATTTCGTCCGTGAATTGATCCGTCGCATCGCGTGGCGATTACAGGCCAATGCCGAGGGCGGCTTGCCACGCGTGGTTTTCAGTTTGAAGGTGGGTTGCGACCGTCGGTGTTGTCGCGAAAGTAACGCGAACTCGCCAACATGCGTTGTCACAACGACTTCTGACTGCTAGAGCATCGGAGAGTGTCTACGAAGAGGGTTGCTTCCAGTGTGCTTCATAGATTCCAGGTCCCCGCAGCAGATGATACCTGCGGCGACGGACAGCGAAGACGTTCTACGGCAGATGACAAACGAGCAAAACAAACGCGGCCATGTCCGCCGCGATCGGTTCGGCATCGCCCAAATGCTGATCTTGGTGACCGGTATCGCAATCGCGTTTTGGGTCATGCGTCCGCTGTTGCTGCAGGAATATGACGGTGCGGACGGCGACCCCATCCAAATGGTCCCGGTGTTTCTGCGAGTGGTCATCGTCATTTTGGGAGGCATTTCGTTAGTCGGCGTGCCGCTCTTGCTGTTTCGGCGGCGCCGCGACCGCACTCGCTGGGGACCCGGAAAGATGGCCTGGTTCTCCCACGGAACGGCGTCCTGGTTGCTCTGGCCGCCGATCCTCTTTTGGCAACTGTCTGGCAAGTCAGACTGGCCCTGGAGCGCTGTATGCTGGCTGTGGGGGACGCCGCTGATGGGCATCTACGTGACGGCGTCGCTGTTGACCGGCGGTTGGTTGCGGCGGCGCGGTCGCCGCGGCCTGCGGCGCGATTGGAGCGAACGCTTCGGTCTGCTGGTGGCCTGCGGCTGGGCCTGCACCGGGCTGTATCTGTTGTACTTGCTGTATTCGATCGACCTGTTTAGGAAAGAGTAAAGACGTGTCGCCTGGGGGGAGTGAACTGACGATTGGACAGCGTGCTGTTCGACCCGAAGTTGGTATTGAATCTCCACGATTCTGCGAGTGAAAGGGATTTGCGAGTGGAAGGGACTTCTGGAAGAACCGGACCGAAGGCCATCTGCCTATCGGCACTATGTCTAGAGTCTAGCTCTGGGACATGCGCGCTCGGTGCGCGCATGTTTTGCGAGCGACGGGCACCGACCGCAGGTTGGTCGGGGAGCGTAACAAAGTTCTCTTACGGCTCATTCCGCAACAGCCCTTTGACAGCATCTTTGAGAGAGCCGCGGAGCGATTTCTCCAAGATCGATTCCAGGGGCGAAAACTCGACCGCTCCGTCGCGGAGATCCCAGGCGTCGCGCCACACAATTCCGGCCGGCTGGACGCTGTAGGTTAGAACTAACTGGCGCTCGAAGTCCGCCATGTGGCCGGCACCCCAGAACAAGGCAATGCGGCGTTGACCGTCATCGAGTTGTTCTTGAAGGACTTCCAAGGCTCGCGCGTTGCGGGCGTCGATTAACGTCGCTAGTTGGCTCGGCCGCAGCATCGCTTCTAGCGAAGGACTCTTGTCGAAACCCGTGGCCAACAGGCGTCGGATCTTAACCGCACCATCAGGGTCCGACAGAAGGCGGAGGCTGAGCGCCAGACTGGGCTGGTTGTCGTCATCCGTGTCGTCAGTTTCGTTGTCACTCGGCTCAGAATCATCTGGCGAGTCAGAATCATCTTGCATTTCTGAGGCTTCGTCACCGTCGCTCCGTTCAGAATCACTCGGCGAGTCGCCATCATCCTGCGCATCTGGGGTGTCGTCATCCTTGATGTTCCTCTTGCGCAAAATGTCGGTGAATATCTCGAGCAACATGGTGACTTGGTCTTCGCCGCGCCCTTTGGTAATGCGGGCAAGTTCGGCGGGTGACAAGTCCGAGTGGACCATGTTTGGAGCTTCGTAATCGATCTCGTCAATCTGGCTCGCGAATCCGAGTCCTTCGGCCGAAACCTGTTGCAGAATGCGCAATGGGTGTGGTCGCTCGTCGTTTGGATTGGGAATCAGTTTTTCCGGGGGTGCGATCAATTCATACAGCACGGCGTCGTAGTGGCGGAAGCGACGATTGAATTCGCGATAGTACGATCGATCGCCGACATGGATCACGCCCTCCAAAACGACTTCCAGTTGGTTCTTGCCATTAGGTCCGGGCAGGACGTACTTGGCTGACGCGGTTTGCAGCGCGACGGGGCTCTTGAATTCATCGTACCGCACTCGGATGAAACGGGTCGGCTGGCGCCGGTCGATCTTGTTCGCCGAACCTCTGTTGGTCGACGCCTCATCTGCTGATACCGATGTCACTGTTAAGAGCAAGGCCACGAAGCAAGCATTTTTCACGCAATGTCGAAGGTAACTCACGACCGCACCTCGTCGATGATCTGAGGGAGTTGGGGGTTTGGAACGCCTTCTGGTCCTCTCGCCGGCTACCACGGATTCCGCGCGCCAGCACGTGCCGAGTATTCGCCAAGCTGGCTTGCATCTTGCGTTGTTCCGATGAGTTTTTCCGAAAAACTTCTGACCGCCTCAATTATACATGATTTGGCAGTTCCCCTTCAGGTAGATTTCCGCGCGTGCCACGCCACGACCAGACGATGCCCGTTTCAAGGCGGAACCACGCCAGAGCAAGCATGGTAGCAGGCACAGTCCCTGTGCCGTCCGCCACAAGAACAGCTGGTCCTGGTTGTGGCAGGGTCTCCCGACCCAGCTGCGCGTGCGACCGAAGGTCTCCTGGTTGTTGCAGGGGTCCGGTGGATGATGCCCGCTTCAAAGCGGGACCACTTCTATTAGTGGCCATCAAGGAACTGCCGTTACCAGGTTGTGATTTAAGGTGGCTTACACAGCCTGCGAGCAATCAGTGACGATGGAGCATTCCTTTCCACTCAATCCACTTTCCGTGTGCCCGATGCCGTTCTAGAATCTCGACACAGCGACTTTCTTCAACTTCTTCGAGGCATGCCGATGAGCACTCCCGACCATGAAGACGCAGGCCCGTCGCAAGGCGCCGGTCCGTCACGGGACCACATGATGAAAACGGACGAGCAATGGCAGGAGTTGCTGACGCCCGAACAGTTTCAGGTGACCCGCAAAAAGGGGACTGAGCGAGCGTTCACCGGTGAGTATTGGAACTGTAAAGACGCTGGAATCTACCGTTGCGTTTGTTGTGATACCGAGCTATTCGAATCTGACACGAAGTTTGATTCCGGGACGGGTTGGCCAAGTTTCTGGAAGCCAGTCAGCGTCGCGAACGTAGAAACCGAAGCGGACAACAGCTGGTTTGCTAGGCGCACCGAAGTTCATTGTCGACATTGCGGCGCCCATTTGGGCCACCTGTTTAAAGATGGACCGCAACCAACGGGTCTGCGTTACTGCATCAATTCCGCATCGCTGAAATTCGAGAACGAAGATAGCTAGAGACGGCATCTCCTCGAGCAGGCAACGTAGCCGTCATGCTCTGCCGTGACGGCTCCTTCATCGGATTACATCGACGGGCCGCTCAATTCGCACCAGCGTTCTTCCGCTGCGGCCAATTCCTTCGCCACCGCCGTTACTTCGTTATGCAATCTGAGCGCCTCTTCGGGATCGGTTGCTGTGAGCAGTTGAAGGTCGAGTTCTCGGCGACGCTCGTCCAATCGAGCGATCTTTCGTTCGACATTGGTGATTTCCTTGCGGATCTTGCGATGATCATGCCCGCCGGCGTTGTTCTTAATGCCTCTCTTCCCTTTGCTTGTCGTCTTGCGCTCGGTTGATTTGCTGGCGTTGAGCTGTCGTTCGCCTTCGTCAATTTCACGATTCATCGCGTATAGATAAGCATCGTAATTGCCCAGGTAATTCTTTGCGCTTCCGTCGCGCACTTCGATCACCGTCGTGGCGAGCAGCTTCATGAAATAGCGGTCGTGGCTGGTGAAGATGACGGTGCCTCGATACGCAATCAGTGCGTTGGCCAGAACGTCGACCGTCTCGACATCCAAGTGGTTCCCGGGCTCGTCGAGTACCAGGATGTTGTAGGTTCCTAGTAGCAAGCCCGCCAGGCACAGTCGCGCACGTTCGCCGCCGGACAATACCGCGATCTTCTTTTGGACGTGAGCGTCGCGAAACAGCAATGCGCCGGCTTGGGCCAAGATGTCTTGGTGTGTCGTTCCAGCGTTGGCCTGGTATTCGAGGTATTCGATGACTGTCTGATGCTCGGGCAACGTTGAATAGACGTGTTGAGCGTACACGCCAATTTCGCAGCCGTGCCCCCAGCGAGCCTGGCCGGCCAACGGCTCCAACGATCCGACGAGCGTGCGCAGCAGTGTCGTCTTGCCCTCTCCATTGTCGCCGACGATGGCGACCCGCTGGCCGTGCTCAATTTCAAGTTGAATGTCTGTGGCAACTTCGTGATCCGGGTAGCCCATCGTCAGTTCTTGGCAGCGGACGGCGGGCCCTTGTCGCGGTTGGACCAGCGGAGCACGAATCCTTGCGGTCGGTTCGTCGACGGCAATTTCGCTCAACTTCAGCCGCTCCAGTTGTTTGGTCTTCGAACGTGCCTG
>JASLPZ010000393.1:270-6213 GCA_030744725.1 Pirellulaceae bacterium | reverse complement strand
TCTTTTCAGGAGCTCCAAGCGCTGCTGCAAGCCCTTGCATGCTCAGTTGAGGAACGTGATCCAAACTTAGTTTGGGAGCATTACGCACAAAGAAACCTGCATCGTTGAGCGCCTTCACCAGCGCCGCCCCGTCGAAGTCACCCTCAACGACAAACTTCCGTGATTTCGGCTTCAGGGTATCGGCCTCCACTCCCTTTACTTTCGCGAGGGCGTCCTTGGCCGCTTTGCAGCAGCCCGGACAGCAGTTGTGCAAACCGACCAGGCTGAGTCGCGTCACCTTACCCGGCTTGACGCCGCTCCTCTTCGGGAACGTCAACTTATCATCGTCGACCTTTCCGTAGAATCCCGCTCGAGCTACCGCGCCGATTGCCCTTCGTGCCACCTTCGTGTCCGTCGCCTGAAAAGTGAAATCTGGTTTCTTCGGTTCAGCTGTAACGTCCGATACGCCCTCCACCTTGCCTAGCGCCTCATGGATCGCCTTGCAGCAGGCACCACAGCAGTTGTGCACGCCGGAAATCTTGATCTCGTCTGCCCAAGCCGAGCCGACAACCAACAAAAAGAGAATTGTCAACGACGCTACCATGGTTGCTGTTCTCATCACGTCCTCCTCTGCGATATTCTGACCACTCGAACGGTTTCCACAATGCACAAATCAAACACCGTCACAATCCACGAAAATCGCTGCGGTGGTTTCGACCTCAGCAGTTTGTCGTGCTCGCACAGGACACGCCCTCATGAGCGCGCTACATCCGAGATCGGGGACATTTCGCCGAGGCCGCTAGGAAAAAATTCGCGACCTAACGTCGGTCAATGACGCCATTGAAAGCGGCGTTTTTAAACCGTATAGCTTTCTATCGGGTTATGCTGGCATGCAAAAGACCCTGCAACATGTTTCGTATCCGGTCGTCGTATTGTTCAGTGAAGTGGTGGGGGACCATCGGCAGGGGATCACCGAGGCACGGTCCTCGACCTTCTAGAAGAGCCGAGTAGACCGTCAAAAGTCGGTCAGCTTGTCGTAGGCAAAATGGTCTACGTATTGCGTACCGTTGAACCAAACGGTCAGATAGTTCTTCTCGTCCAGCTCAAAGGTAACCTCAGTAAGTCGGATCGCACCCTCCTTGACCTGTGCTGAACTGAACTTGTTCAGAAGCGGTATCCGAAACTCGCTAACATTTTCATCAAGCGTGAACTCGAATGTCTTTTCAGGAGCTCCAAGCGCTGCTGCAAGCCCTTGCATGCTCAGTTGAGGAACGTGATCCAAACTTAGTTTGGGATTGACTGTCATATCGGATGTCGTCTCCCTAAAGTGTGCGGTCAGGAAAAGGGTCGAAACGAGCAATGCCAACAGCGCCGCGTTGCGTTTGTTTCTTGAAATAATATCATCCAACTCCCGTCACCTTAAATGTGGTTTTCGGGATCATCTTGTTCAACTCTTCAACCAATGTGCGGGCGTGACGCTTTCTTAGCTGCATACCGATGTTCATCATGCTCTTGCGCTCGAACTCGTAAGTGTGGCCGATATGATATTCGTCGCCCCGATTTAGCACCGCGGTATTCCCAACGGCATGGCCGAACTCATGGGCCGCAGTGACCTGCTTGAACTGCTTGCCGTCCTTTGTTCGCACGCGAACCACTGTGTCCAAGGTGTCGAGTTCGATCGTTTGGCCGTTCCAGTCTACGCTGCTCCGCTCGTGACCCCCGCCTACGGCGATCTTTAGGACGTTCACTGTCCAATGGCCGCCGCTCGTCACCCATTTGATGTCAAAATTGACGTTGAATACGGTGTCTTTGAAAGCCTTCGCAAACTCAGATTTTCCGTCGACCCTGACCCTGAATTTGCCGCTCCACTTGCTCCAGACTGCTTTATCTACGGCCGCGTGAAAATCCCTTTTCTGCTGGCTAGTCCAATTGCTTGCTGCTGCTTGCTTATTGTAGTTGTAAGCCCATTTCTGCTGGACAAAAATCAAGCCTTTCGGTCCGTCCACGTCAATCGACATGCGCTTTCCCTTGGATGTGAAATGGGTCTTTATGGACTTCAGATCGGGCGGTGGCAGGAAAACCACGTCGCCGGGTTGGATCGACTCCGGCTTCTTGCGCAAAGCCTTCAACTTTGCGTTGAGCTTGTGGTCAAAAAGGAACTGGCCAGATTTCAACCCATTGGCCTTTGCTACTTTGCTCAATGTATCGCCGCGCTTGATAACATATTTGGAGCCTGCCATAATCGTCTCCTGTCAAAACAAGGGTCGTCGCTAACCGATCTCCACGATTTCCGATACGATCCACACCATTCAGATGCGGTTGCATTATACTCCAAGGACCAAATCGCCAGTTTCTTCGATTCGCCAAGCCATTTGGGCCAGTAAGTCGCTTTGTCTTCGCCGTACCGCCAAGTAGCGAAGGCACCGCCCACCAAGCCACGCACGAAAACTACGTCTGCAATTCGACTTGTGTTGTCGGTATTCGCAATCGCATGCTCCGCCTGTATTCTTCCGCTTCGGTGTTGCTGCAACCAGCGATGCAAAGAAGCAATGGGACGTATACCAGATAAGAGACACGCATTTCGAGTATCAAATCGCCAGCAGAGGCTGCTGTAGCAGATTACCGATTCTAGCAAATCGAACGGGCGTTTCAAATTCGTCTAGTTTCAAAAGCTGGAAAGCCAGGGCAAGGCTTGCGGGTTGTCTATATGGCATTGAAACTCGGTGCTCTTAGGAGCCAAGTACGTCGGCCAAACTGGAAGACGCTGCCGCCTTTAGCCGCACACTGGATCGAGTGATCGAGCGAGGGAACGTGCCGTTTCAAAAAGAGACCTATGGGGGCGTCAGCTACTATCGTCTCGAAACCCCAAACCGTAGACAACAGATCGACACAGCAACCACGCGGATTCCTGATCCAAGCGTCGCAATCCTCGGCGACTATCTGGTCGGCAGCGACAGTTCGAAGTGCCTTCAGCAGGCGATCATCACCAAAAGCGATTCGTCGCAGTCGCTTGCCAGCGAATTGGACTTCAAGCTCATCGCCAGCAAGATCAGCGGCAAGTTGGGCGACGCGGAAGCCAGCTTTGTCATCTTCAACCGTCCAGAGGAGGGAATTCGGCTTTTGTATGGAATGGCCAACTCGCCGGAGTTGCGCAGCCGGATGCGGAGCGCCGCGGAGTCCAACCCAGCGTTACGGGTTTTCGGGGTTCTTGACGATGCCCTGAACGACAATCCGCTGCCCCCCTTTGCGGTATTGGCCAAATACCTGGCACCTGTCGGCGCGATGATGACGAACGACGAAACCGGTATTCACTACATGGAGTTTTCGCTGCGGCGAGAGTGAATTTGCTGGAGTGGACCGTAACCATGCGAATGAAGGACTTCTTCTTCGATCGCCAGTCGGTGATCGACCGCATGACGAAGGCAAACCGCCGCGCTCTGTCGAAAGTAGGTGCCTTCATTCGCCGCCGGGCACGTTCGAGCCTGCGTCGTCGCAAAAGGCGTTCGCAACCCGGAAGCCCACCCAGCGTTCACTCGCGCGATTCGGTGGCCGCGGTAGCCCACTCGTACGAAATCCACGCGGAGCCGCGACCAGACAACCAACAACCATGAGGTCGGAATCGATGATTTCTTTCACGCACTCACACTGGATTGCGGGGCTGGCATGCTGCTTGTCCGCCGTTGGCTCGGGCAACGCTCTTGCTGAGCCAAGTAACGCAACCGAACGCCCCAACATTGTTTTCATCTTGTCCGACGACCAGGGTTGGACGGGGCTTTCCGTAGCGATGCACGACGCATTGCCGAATTCCAAAAGCGACTTCTACAGGACGCCTCACCTGGAACAGCTCGCCGAACAGTGTATGCGGTTCACCGATGCCTATGCGCCCGCTCCTGTCTGCTCGCCGACCCGCTACCATATTCGAGCTATCGCTCGGTTCGCACTGGTCCGCTCCCGTTGGTCGCTACAAACTTGCCGTGAAAACAAGCTTTCTGCCAGCTTATCGTACTGAGTGCCTCGGCGCGTCACACCACGCGGAAGAGAAAGCGGTAACGGCCTATCATGAAAATCCCGATCGCAAGTCTGGTGGTGGCCATCGTCTCGGTGGCCACTGTCTCAACGTCACTGGCGCAACGGCCGCCGGACCGAGTTCCACGCAGATCTCACGGACTCGCGACAACACCTGGCTGGTTGATGATCCTGGCGGGTGGCTTCATCGCCAGTTGGCCCCTCCTGGCAATCATCTTCTTTGTGGTCATGGGAGCCACCGACGATCCCGACATGTTCGCGTTCGCGGTTTTCGGCCCCTTGGTTTGCTTTGGCCCATTCTGTTTCACGTCCGGTGGCTTTTTCTTGCTCAGAGGTCTGTTTCTGGTCGTGGGCCGCGACGAGATCGTCCTCAGAAGAGGCCGTCTGACTGCGGTGAGCCGTTGCGGACCCTTCCGATCCAGTCGACATTGTTCGCTGGAAGACCTTGTCGGATTTTGCGTCGAAAGCGACTTGGCCGGAGCCTACTCGAAGACCGCCGGTATGCAAGGACTGGCAAGCCTCATTGCTGAACGTAATTCCGGTCGTCCTGTACATCTGCTGCGTGGTTACCCCAAGCCAATGATTGACGAGCTTGTTACCAGTCTCCAAGAACATTGCGGGCGGCTTGCGGCCAGGGAGGGTATTCCGTGGCAGGAATCATTGCCGACGGACGAAGTCTCGCTGAATCCAGAAAAGATCGACGACCGCCCCGGCACAGCCGAGAAGCAGCAACGCAGTCTTGGAGCAGCGGCCTGATGGTTTGCTCATCGAACTACCAACCAGAGGCTGGTGGCGGCCCGGTTCTCGATTTGTGACCATCTGGTGCTTCGGTTGGAACGGAATGGTTTTGTTGGGCACGGCGGCTTTCGTACCTGCGTTGCTTGCGGACAAGGTTGAAGGCCAACCGTGGGTTGCCTGGCTTATGCTGCCGATATTCTGGTCCGTTGGTATCGTCGGCTTCATCATCCTGTTTCGCAAAGCTCGCCGCACCGGCAAGATTCTGCTCGCAGGCAAGTCATTGCGATTCGAGGAAACCGATCCGTTTGGTAGTACGACGCTTCAGTGGGACACCAGCGAAATTGAGAGCATCACCGTGGACGCGAAGAAGTACAAGACCGAAGACAGCGTCTCCTGGAAAAACTTCATCACGGTCTGCCCCGCTGAGAAAGGATACCAGTGGTTCAGCATTCGGGAGAAGCCGGAACTCGAATGGATCGCAACCGTGTTAAGGCAGGCGTTGGACCTGGGTTCACCGGGCGACGTTGCCAAGTAACTGTTGTCGCCGGTAGAATTCGCTGGCATCCGATTCATCTTGTGGTGTTTTCTTTTTGACAGCCTCCTATCCGAGATCTCTACCATGGCCACGATTGTGCAAAGCAAACGAAACGGCAAGAAATACGTTCTTCTGGGAACCGGGTTTGGGGCGTACAAAGCAACTCGTCCCGGTGTATTCTTCGGCAACCTTGCCCCAGAAGAAGAACAAGGTCAAATCACAATGGTGGCCGTCTGCGACAGGGGCGGGAACATCCGCTGGACGCACTCCGATCACCTTACGGTCGTGGAAGTAGACGGTAGCTCGCCAGCGGCACTATTGGCGGCGGAGGGCGAAGCCACGACTTGACAATTGAGCCCGTCAAATGTTTCATGCAGATGTCCGGTGTGACATTTCGCCGCGAGCCAACTTGGAAGGAACCAACCATGCTGACAGCCCAGGAGGTCAAGCCACTTCTCGTCCACGAAGATCATCCCGTTCGGGATGCTGCCATTAATTACTTCAGGGGCACCTGGTCACAGGATGTCGAAGTATTTGCACTAATTCTGCAGGCGTACCGTCAATACGGTGCCGAAGAGAGCCGACTCAGTCTTGCTTGGTGCAATCACTTCGCCCTCAGTGAACAGTCGCTGGATCAGGTGTTGGAGACACTCGCTACGGCAACT
>JASLPZ010000393.1:0-260 GCA_030744725.1 Pirellulaceae bacterium | reverse complement strand
CGCGTTGTCGCCGATGCTCCCATTGCTCTGCAACTGACGCAAGAGTCGGCGATCCTCGACACGCCCAACTTGCTACCCAATACGGTGGAAGCGATCAACCAGCGACGAGACTTCGCCCAGTGGCCAGCAGATAAGTTGTGGAACGAACTTCAGGACTTCGCCGAGCGTTCTGAAGACAAGCAATATGCCAACGACATCGACCACGGATACGTCGACGCCCTGATCGCCGCCTTGAGCCAGCACGACGAACCTGATGCTGG
>JASLPZ010000392.1:0-6220 GCA_030744725.1 Pirellulaceae bacterium | reverse complement strand
CCTCGACAATCACTTTAATACCGAACGTGGGCTACCCTCGCGTGCGGTTTCCAAGTTTTCAGCCACGACGAGCGCAGTGCAGGGTGATCAACCCGCTGGATGCCTTTGATGCGATACGAAAAGGCGTTGAATCAATTCGACCATTATCCAAGGCACGAGCTTTCATGCCCTATGTGTAGTGGTGAAACCAGATGCTGGCAGTTGGTCCCGTTTCTTGACCTGTCTGTCGGGGCAAGTCAAACTGTCTACGAGGGGTGGTTTCCACGTCGTAACTGCCCGCTTCCAGCATTGGCGGACATTAAACCGCGACGTACGCTCTTGTTTTCTTACGACCGGTTTGACATGCTTATTGTGAGTTCCGCTTCTCGCTTGCCCGGAGCGCCGGGCTCAGAATTTCCAGAACCACGTGCAAAGAAGATAAAGCTATGTCACACGCGTTTTCACGCCGACGCTTTCTGAAGTCTGTTGCGGCAGCAAGTACGTTTGCAGTTCCACACGTCATCCCGGCGAGCTCGCTTGGAAAAGATGGAGCAGTCGCGCCCAGTGAACGAATCATTCTGGGAGGAATAGGTGTCGGAAATCGAGGCTCCTACGTTCTCTCGCGATTTCTGCCGAACGCCGATGTACACATGGTCGCCAACGCTGACCTGCAACGCTCCCGTCGAGAACGGGTTAAGCAGATGGTCGACAAGCATTACGGAAATAATGACTGCGTGATCTATCGCGACATGTACGAAATCTTGGAACGGGATGACATTGACGCTGTTCTGATCACCACGGGCGACCGCTGGCATACGCTCGCTTCGCTCTTGGCCGCCAAAGCGGGCAAAGATATCTACTGCGAGAAGCCATGCAGCATGACAATCGAAGAGAGTCGGATGCTCGCCGACGGAATCGCCCGATATGGCCGAGTGTATCAAGCTGGAACCCAACGTCGCAGCATTGAGAATTTCCAACTGGCAGCGCACTTGGCCCATGCCGGAAAGCTCGGCGAGCTCAAGGAGGTTCACGCCAACATCTTGGCGCCACTGACACATAACCCGTGGCGGCCTGCCGAACCGGAACCTCCCAGTGAAGAATGCGACTGGAATCGATGGCTCGGTCCCTGCCCCTGGCGTCCGTACAATTACAAGTATGTCCAAGGTGGCTGGCGCGGCTTCAGCGACTTCCACGGCGGCGGCGTCCTCGAATGGGGCTCGCACACCATCGATCTCTGTCAGTTCGCCGCGGGAGTGGATGATTCGGCTCCGGTCGAGTTCTGGGCCGACGACTACAACTTCGGGATCTACCACTCCGACTGGAGAACGACCATGGCCGCCCCGAAGACTAACGTTATCTATGGCCGGTACGCCAACGGCGTGAAACTTGTGATGCGTGACGGCGGGTGGCAGGGCCTGGGGACCTGTAGCGTCAAATACGTTGGCACCGAAGGTTGGGTCGAAACGGGAGATAGCGGTGCGATTCGAG
Organism: Pirellulaceae bacterium; assembly: GCA_030744725.1. GTDB lineage: Bacteria > Planctomycetota > Planctomycetia > Pirellulales > Pirellulaceae > ARS98. The sequence continues at coordinate 4,753 of JASLPZ010000392.1, read as the reverse complement.
TGGCGCCCGATTCTCTCCGCAGCGAACTGAGCGTGGTTACGATGGCGGGAACCGACCCGTCGACTCACGTGAGAAACTTCCTCGACTGCGTCAAGTCAAGACAACTGACTCGGGCGAACGCATTGGCTGCCGCTCAAACGCACGTCGCCGCACACGCCGCATACGTCATGGCAACACTCGGGCGCCCGCTCAAGTTCGACCCGAAAACCGACGTATTCCTCAACGACGCAGAAGCGAACAAGATGCGCTCCCGCGCATGGCGAGAACCGTGGCACGCTTAGCCGTTTTCGGAAGACGTCCTCACTTGTTTAGATCTCGTTTACCTGTCAGATGCAAACGTCTCTGGAAGCATTCCTAGAAGGAAAGTAGATATGCGCCCTCACTTCGCTCTCGCGCCCCTCTTCGTCTGCGTTCTCAGTGTCACGGCCATGGGTGCCGATGATGCGGCGGCGCTACTCAAGGTGATTCAGTCGACCGAAACGTCCGACGTCGATCGGGCCAACGCCTTCGAAAAGATCGGCGACATTGCGGGCGACGACGTTGTGAAACCGTTGATCGGATTCGTCGGAGACCAGAAATGGTCGCACTATGCACGTTTTGCGCTTCAGAAGATGGAAGGGGAAAACGTCACCGAAGCCCTCCTCCAATCGCTCGATGCGTTGCAGGGCGACCTCAAACTCGGAGTGATTGTCACGATCGGCCGCCGCCGCGACGCGAGTGCCGTTGCGCCCCTGGCAAAGCTCCTTGCGAGTGCCGACGCAGAAGTCGCCGAATCGGCCGCCGCCGCCCTGGGGTGGATCGGAACGACGGACGCCGCCGCGGCACTCACCGAAGCGTTTGGCACCGAGAAAGACTCTAATCGCAGAGAGTCGCTCGGTGCCGCACTGCTCTCGGCCGGGCAGCGGCTCGCGAAAACTGGAAACACTCGAGCAGCGATTGGCGTTTTCGATCGGGTGCGAGATGCGGACCTTTCGAAAGCATTCCGAATCGGAGCCACAGAGAATGCGATTCTCGCACGCGGTGCCCAGGGCGCCGGCTTGATGGTCGAGCAACTGAAGTCCTCCGACCCTGATTATTTTCAAACGGGATTGGCCGTCTCCCGCGTTCTTCCCGGCGAGCTGGCGACCAACGGCCTGATTGAATCGCTCGAGACGGAATCGTCTCCCAATCGACAGGCCCTTTTGATCCACGCGGTGAAAGATCGCGGTGATAATCTGGCTCTTCAGGCCGTTCTGGCTAAGATCAAGAGCGACTCGCTGACGGTTCGATCGGCTGCGATCGATGCAGTTGGCACGCTCGGCGACGACTCCTCGTTGCCGATCCTTCTGTCGGTCGCCAACGGCGCAACCTCTGAAGTGGCCCTCGCTGCTTTGGTTGCCCTGCAAGGCGCCAATGTGAACGCGGCTCTGATGAAGGCGGCAGAGCCACCAGACACGTCTGCGATTGCGGTGCGAGCGTTGGGGAAACGTCGCGCGAAAGAAGCGGCTGACCTGTTGTTTCAGCTTGCCGAGTCCGATTCTTCGGCAATCAGTCACGAGGCGATCGCCGCTCTCGGGATGACCGTGCCGCAAGACCGGTTTACCAACCTGCTCGAAGTGCTGAATACTGCCAATAACGATGCTCGTAGAGCAGCTATTCATGGGGCGATTAATGCCGTAGTTTTCCGGAGCTCTCAGCCGGACGCCTGTGCGGAAGCGCTTGGCGCTCTGATTCCGAACTCGAGCGGGACTGATCGCGAGTTCCTTTTCGAGCAGATGCGAGTTGCGGGAGGGACAAGAGCCGTTGCTCTTATGCGAGAATATGCTACCGGATCGGACGTAGCCCTGCAGGACGCCGCGACCAAGACACTTGGTATTTGGCTCTCCGCCGACGCGGCTCCAGTTCTCTTGCAGGTCGCACAAGGTGATGGAAGATTCGCCAATCGCGCTTTGGGGGGATACATTCGTATTTTCCGTCAGTTCGAGTTGCCGGAAAAAGAAAGGGTGGCGATGGCAGCCAGGGGCCTGAAGGCGGCAAGTCGCTCGAATGAGCGAAACGCGGCAATTGATGCGATGACTCGCTTCCCTTGTGTTGGCACGTTTGAACTGGCTCTAGATCAACTCGATGTTCCTGGAAGTGAAGCGGCTGCCGCAAAGGCCGCCCTAACGATCGGGCGGACGGTTCTGGACCTCGATCCGGAGAGGGGCAAGGCGGGACTGAAGAGACTCATCGATGCAAAAATCGACCAGAGTGTGACCAACTCGGCTAAGGCACTACTTCAATAAGGGATCACTCAAAAGTGACTTCGGCAGTTTCAAAATAGCCAATTTCCACGCACCCTTCACCCACATCTTGCGACCGACTCTTTTTTCTTCGTTGTTGGCGCTGCAGAACAGCAGGCAATCGTGGAGGGCCTGATGGGGATTCTAGGCACACCTGCTACTCAGGAAGTCAAAACATGAATGCATTGGCTGCCAAGAACGCAAATCGTTATTCGTTATGCTTCGCCGTTGCTCTGGTCGCGGGGCGAGTTTGGTTCGGACTGCCAGCTCCAGAGCGTCGCTATCAGCACGACCGCTATGGGCCATTCACTGTGAACATTACAGAGGCTGGTCCGATGATCGAACGCTCTCTGGTCTGGTTGCGATCGACGCTCAAGGAACTGAGCATCCCCGAAGAGACGCCTTAGTGAATCTCACAATGTTGCTTTCCTCCCTGTGCCCGCCGAAAAAGGACCTCCCATGACGAATCAGAAGCCAGCTCCCTGTGATCGACGCAACTTCCTCAAGACGTCAGCCCTTGCCGCTTCGGCCGTGGGAGCCGCCAACCTGGCCGTTGGCCGCAGCGCCCACGCCGCTGGCAGCGACATGATCAAGATCGGCATGGTCGGCTGTGGTGGCCGTTGTACCGGAGCTGCCGTTCAGGTCCTGCGAGCCGATCTAGGAACGAAACTGGTCGCGATGTCGGATTTGTTTGTCGATCGCGTCCGCGGCAAACGCGAGACCATCAAGAGACTATTGCCAGATCGTATCGATGTAGATGACGATCACTGCTTCGTTGGATTGGACGGCTATCAGAAGGTGATTGATTGTGTTGACGTTGTGCTGATTGCCTGCGCTGCGAAGTTTCATCCGATGTACTCCAAGGCAGCGATCGAGGCGGGCAAGCATGTCTTTGTCGAAAAGCCGCACGCGATCGATCCAGCCGGGATCAGGATAGTCGAGGAAACAAGCCAGCTGGCACGAGAGAAGAACTTGGGTTTGCTCTCTGGGCTGCACAGCCGCTTCGTCCCCGGGTACGCCGAGACGATTCAGCGTATCCACGATGGCCAGATTGGCGAGATCGTTTCAATCGAGGAGAACTTCATTCGCGGCCCGTATGGCAATACGGCTCGTCCGAACGACATGCGTGAGCTGGAAGTTCAGTACGGCAACCAGTATCGCTTCTCGTGGCTCTGCGGAGATGATGTGCCTCAGTCACTGGTTCACAATGTGGACCGCGCCAGTTGGGCCATGCAGGGAGCGGTGCCTACCAAGTGCCACGGACTGGGCGGCCGGTCAACATCGCATGACTTACTGGGCGATGTCTTCGATCACAACTCGGTCGTCTATCAGTACGATAGCGGCGTTCGGATGTACGCGTTCTGCCGGACAACACGCGGCTGCTACAACGAAAGCTCCAGCATCATCTTAGGTTCCAAAGGGATCGCCCACGTAACGGGCCGCAAGATCACAGGGCAGAACCCGTGGAGGTATGAGGCAAAACGCGAGGATGGTCATGCACTTGAGCAGGTGGAGTTCATGAAGTCGATTCGAGCCGGAACGCCGTTGAATTCTGGCGACTACATGGCCGCAAGCACCCTTATCGGGATTATGGGCCAAATGTCTTGCTACAGTGGCAAGGGAATGACTTGGGAGCAGGTGAAACAGTCCGATTACTGCCTGGGCCCCAAACCGGAAGACTGCACGTGGGACATGGAGCCACCCACCAAGCCCGACGAAAACGGAGTCTATCCAGTGTGCGCCACACCTGGCGTGACCAAGAACGTGTAGTGCCCGATGGTGATTGGGTGCGATCGAGCCCTGTTGTACCGGAAGCGATGACGCCGAACTTGACACCTCGCTCTGACTAATCGACAATAACTCACTCAAACCTTCAGCTATTCGGTTCCGGTTATTCCCTTCCGGGCAGTAGCCCGCTCTCGCTGAATGGCGATTTCAACAATCGTCCTTCTTTCTAACGGAGAGCAATCATGTTTCACTTTGGCCTTGGCTTTCAAGAACTCGTCCTGCTGCTACTGATGGTCGTTGCGTTCATTTTTTGTTGCGGCACGCGACGTCGTTGGGTTGGTGTGCTTGCCGCTACGATGGCGATCAGCGTCGCGTTGACCTCGGCAGATCCCTTCAGCACACTTCTCGTGGCCACCTCTCTTTCGATCGCTTTTGCTCTCGGCGTTTGCGCCGCGCCCTACCTGCGGCGCGCCAATACCGCGTCCACGCAATAGACCGATCGGTGGCGGCCTTGGAAGACGGAGCCGTGCGATTGGCGAGACGCACGCTGATCTGTCTTTAATCGACCCCTTTCTGACCCGCGCGTTCTGTCGGTGATCAGTCTCATCGCCCCATACGTTTTTCGGTGCCCTCTGAGCGTTGTGGAATAAGTTCAGTCCGAGCAATTTGGCTCAGACCGGAGCCCGCGAGTTGATCTAAAATGCAGCTTAGCAGTGTTCGATCTCTAATTGTCGTCTTTCGCTCCGCGAAAGCACGCTCCTTTC
>JASLPZ010000391.1:0-6265 GCA_030744725.1 Pirellulaceae bacterium | reverse complement strand
GATCGATAAAGATGAAGTCCGCATCGTGTACAAGGTGCAATGCCACCCTTTTGTCCCGAGCCCCGTTAAGCGGGGTTTTTTACAAGATTGTTTGGAGTGTCACATCGTAGCCCAGGGTCAGCGGCGCAGCCGCGCCACCCTGGGTAAATGGAAAGGGAAACATTTGCACGCTGAAGGCGTGCGACAATCGCGAGATGTGCAACGCCTTCAGCGTTGATTTGGCTCGTTCGGCATCGTAACCCAGGGTGACGCGTCGCGGCTGCGCCGCGTTGCTTACCCTGGGCTACGATGTACAACGCCTTCGGCGTTGTACGTGTTTTACCCGGCTGCGGTGCTAGTGGGATGCGTGAGGCGAGGCAGTCGACAAAGTCGGCGGACCGGCCGTCACAGGTGGCGATGAGGTTGGTGAGGATCTGCCAGCAGCGACGTCTGCCCTCAACAGACTTTTTCGCTTTGGAGGATTAGGAGCCTTGAACATGTCCTTCTCCCTTCGGGAGAAGGGACTCGCTGCAGGCTTTTTCTCGTAGTCAAAAGCGAAAAAGACTCCCGATCCCTTTTGTGTGCGACGCGCCGTCGCCCATATCTTGAAAGGTGTGGATCGGCAGCACAAGGACTTTCCCGTCACCCATCCTGCCCGTTCGCGCGACGGCGACGATCTTCTTGACGATCTCTTCGACACGCGTCTCGTCGGCCCACATTTCGATTTCGACTTTGGGGAGAAAGGCCGACGAATATTCAGTTTCACCGTATTCATCCAGATAACTTTTCTGGCGGCCGAAACCCTTCACCTCACGTACTGTCAATGCTTCCAGCGGAGCCCGTTGGAGGCTCTCCAAGACCTTCTCGGCCAGGTAAGGTTTCACGATGGCGATGATCTGTTTCAACTTGAACCTATCAACCGTTGTCCGCCCCCCTAACTAAAAAAGTTGTCGCCGAACAAACTAATGTCAGGGCCACTTTCGACTTCGATGTCGCCAAGTATTCTGGTCATGCACGCCAAACGCATCGTCTCTTCGTTGCCGACATATGCCAGGCAGGGAATCGGATCCGGCGGAACGGAGACGGGCGTCTTGAATTTCACCCATTCGCGCTTCGTCAGCTTGTTCGTATTCTCAATCCCCTTGGTGATGTTCACACGACATGTGCCGCACATCCCCAGGCCCTTACAGTTCATGAACTTGTTGATATCTTTTCCATAACCGTTGACACCACAGTTTAGATTGATCCCCGCCTTGATCGCTTCGGTCCGCAGCACGGCACCTTCGGGGACTTCAATTTCCTTGTTCTCATTCGTGAATTTGACCAATGGCATCGCGGATCTTGGGGCTGAGGTTGAGGGCCAAAGAGGGACTGCAGAATCGTACAAAGAAATAGCTTGAAAATCTACCGCGCCGTTTCGCACACGCTAAGGCGGGAATGCGAAAAATGCGCTACCAGCGAGCCTGGACGGAACGCGCCTTTTTTGCCACCATAGGCTGATTCGCAACAAACAAGGGACATAGAGATGGCAAAACGATCCAAATTTCAGCAGAAAGCGATCAAGAACTTCTACGACAACCGCGAGGCGATTGCCCTGCAACGGGCCCAGGAGTTGGTCACCGAGCTGTACTTGACTGAGGGAAAAATGCGGCAGCGACACTGGAAGACGCTGACGACCCATCTGCTGGCGTTAGGTGAAAAACAGGAGAAAATTGACAAGTTGATCGCCCAGGACAATCCCGAAACGGTTGCCAATCTGCTGAAGACCCATCTGAAATAAGACTCGCGAAGATGGCATACCCGGCGAAACCAAAACCATGCGCACATCCTGGAATTTCTACTGTGCAGGACAACTCACGTTCGGTGCTGGCTCGGTCAGCCAGTTGGGCGACCTGGCCCGCCGGTACGCGTTGAAGCGCGTGCTGATCGTCACGGATCGGACTTTGGATGACCTGGGGATTGTCAAGCAAGTTCGCGCACCGCTGGCCGAGGCGGGCGTCGCTGTCGAGGTATTTGACGGCAGTGAGGCGGAGCCATCATTGGCGGTCGCTGATGCCTCCATCGCTGCCGCTGGCGAGTTCAACCCCGACGCGATCGTTGGGCTCGGCGGAGGCAGCAACATGGATCTCGCCAAGATCACGGCCACGGTTGTGACGCATGGGGGTAATCCCGCCGACTACTTCGGCTTCGACCGTGTGCCCGGTCCCGTGCTACCGCTGATTTGCGTGCCGACCACCGCAGGTACTGGCAGCGAGGTTTCACATGCCGCCGTGCTGACCGACACCGCCAACGAAATGAAAGTCAGCACCTTAAGTAATTGGCTGCGCCCCAAGTTGGCGATTGTCGATCCAGAACTGACCTACAGTTGTCCGCGACAAGTAACCGCCGACAGTGGCATCGACGTGTTAACGCACGCGATTGAAGCTTACACAGCAATCGACTTTGCCGAGATGCATGTGTCCGCAGGTGAACCTTGCGCCTACGAAGGTCGCTTTCCCGTCGCAGACGTCATGGCAGAAAAAGCGATCGTGTTGGTTGGCCGCCATCTGGTGACGGCGGTCAGCGAGCCGGACAACACGATCGCTCGTGACGGCATGGCGTTGGCCGCCACGTTGGCCGGCATCGCTTTCTCCAATGCCGGTGTGGCCTTGGTGCACGCCTTGGAATACCCGCTGGGCGGCGCGTTGCATTGTTCGCATGGTGCCGGGAACGGGTTGCTTTTGCCGTTTGTCATGCGCTTCAACCTCCCGGAACGGGTCGAGACGTTCGGGCGGATCGCGCAGCTGCTGGGCGCAACGACCGATGGCCTGCCAGCCGCGGAGGCCGCCGAGCTGGCCATCGCACACGTCGAGCGACTGAAGCACGAGATCGGGATTCCAGAGCGGATTAGTGACATTGGCGGCACGGCAGATCAGCTTGCCGCGTTTGCCAAGAAGGCTTTTGCCATCAAGCGTCTCTGCTGGGTTAATCCGCGCGACGCCACGCTGGAAGACGTTGTTGGAATCTATCAAGACGCCCTGTAGTCCTCGGATCCGTTACAGGATGCCGTACCTTTCGTACGCTTCGGTCGCTTTTAGGCCACCACGAATCGCATCGCGCGTGCGATTTTCGTCGTGAACCTTTTGCCAAGCTCGCTCGATCACCTGCTCTTCGATTTCTCTTGGCACCACGACAATCCCATCCAGGTCGGCGAACACCAGATCGCCCGGGCAGAACCGAACTCCAGCAATCTCGACGGGCACATCGAGATCGATGACGCGTTGCCGATTCTGGCTGTCGTAGGCGCTGGTCTGTCGCGCGAATACAGGGAATTCCATCTCTCGCATCTTGGCAACATCTCGGACCGCACCGTCGACGATGGCGCCCAGGCAGCCCGAATTGCGGGCAGCGGTCGAAAGTAGCTCGCCCCAGAGCGCTGAATGACAAGATCCGCTTGCCGCTGCAATCATCACATCATCGGCCTGACAACTGTCGACGGCCCGCAACTCCAGCTCGTACGGTCGCGGATCTTCGTGGAACATGTCCGCCCACAGTGTTGTCTTGCAGCGTCCCACCAGCAGGGTGTCACCGCTGTAGGGTCGCAGGCAAACGCGAGGAGATTGGTGGCGAAATCCCAACGAATCCAGCGCGTCGGCGACCACGGCCGCGTACAAAGATTCGCGCATCATGGCCAACGTAATGTCAGATGGCATGAGAGTTTCCTTTGCCGGTAAGTGGCGAGGGGCGAAGCGAAGCTGTATTTTGTATGCCAGCGGCGCGACTGGATAAACCACACATGAAGCGAATTGTGTGACCACGGCCAGGACGACCGTGGTTGGCCCTGCCGCCTATCTCTTGCCAATTTGCGAAAGCACAATCTATGCGCGTCGGCATTATCGCCCTGCTTCACGAATCCAACACATTTATCGCACAACCGACGACGTTGGACCATTTTCGTGAGAACTGGCTATTCACGGGCGAGACCATTCGAGAGCGGCTGGCGGACACGCCACATGAAGTGGGCGGTTTCCTGGCTGGATTGGCCGCCGACCGAACTGAAGCGGTGCCGCTGTTGGCCGCCCGCGCAATGCCATTCGGCCCCCTTTCGGCGGACTGTTTCGACGTACTGTTGGAGATCATGCGAGCTGAACTGTCGGCCGCCGGACCGTTGGACGGCATCCTCGTCGCGCCGCATGGAGCGACCGTCAGCGAGGCGTTCCCCGATGCTGACGGTCATTGGCTATCGGAATTGCGAGATCTGGTCGGTCCAGAATTGCCAGTTATTGGGACGCTGGACGCCCACGCGAATCTGTCTCAAAAAATGATCGACGCGACCGATGCGCTGATCGCGTATCGGACAAACCCACATCTGGATCAACGCGATCGAGGAATCGAAGCGGCCGTCATGCTGGCAGCCACGCTGCGAGGTGAAATCGCGCCGACCCAGGCTGCGGCGTTTCCGCCCATGGCAATCAACATTGAACGGCAATTGATCAGCGATCCACATTGTCAGCCGTTGTATCAACTGGCTGATCGGTTGCGAGACCGAGACCGGGTCTTGTCAAACAGCATTCTGCTTGGATTTCCCTACGCAGACGTGGCAGAGATGGGCTCATCCACGATCGTCGTCACCGATGGCGACGCGGAACTCGCGCGACGGTCAACCGCCGCGCTGGCGGAGTATCTGTGGACACATCGCGAGGATTTCGCCGGTCAGCTGTTAGAGATCGAGACGGCGCTGGACCAAGTGACCAGCCTGCCCGGCCCAATTTGCTTGCTCGACATGGGCGACAACGTAGGGGGAGGATCGCCCGGCGACAGTACGCATTTGGCGTACGCCATCGACGCTCGTGGCATCACGGATGCGTTCGTTTGCCTCTACGATCCTCCAGCTGTCCAGCAAGCAGCCTCAGGTGGTGTGGGCGCTCAAGTCGAAATGGCTGTCGGCGGCAAGACCGATCAGTTGCACGGGAAACCGTTCTCGGCGAGATTCACCGTGAAAGGCCTGTACGATGGCCGCTTTCATGAACCCGAAACGCGTCACGGAGGTTTTACCGACTGTGATCAAGGCCCGACAGCGGTTGTGCGAGCCGAAACGGGCGTGACGTTTATGCTGACATCGCGTCGTATGCCACCGTTCAGCCTGCATCAGCTGACGACCTTCGATGTCGACCCAACGCAGTTCCACGTCTTAGTTGCCAAAGGAGTGAACGCGCCAGTTGCGGCGTACCGGCCGGTCTGCCGCCATCTGCTCCGCGTCAACACGCCCGGCTGCACGACCGCCGACATGACAACGTTGAACTTCGAAGACCGACGGCGACCACTGTTTCCGTTTGAAAAGGATTCTGCCTGGGAGCCGTAAGAGAAGACCATGAAAGGTGGTTTGATGGTAGAGATTCAAAAATCGCAAATCATCGGTCAAAAAAGCGGACCGCACTTGCTAATTACCGGAGGCGTACATGGCGACGAATTCGAGCCGATGTGGGCCATTCGCCGGTTGGCCGGTGAAGTCGATGCCGACGCGCTTCGCGGGCGTCTGACGCTCGTGCCTGTCGCCAATGAAGCTGCCTTTCTGCGCGGCGAGCGGACGGCAGACGACCAGCTCGATCTGGCCAGAACGTGCCCGGGCAAACCTGACGGCTCGATCACCGAACGGACCGCACATGCGCTGAGCGAACTGATTCGGACCGCTGATTTCTACATCGATCTCCACACGGGCGGTCGTGCGATGAGCGTCTGGCCGCTGGTTGGCTACAAGCTGGTTCGCGATGCCAAGATGTTGGCGACCCAGCGACGGATGGCGCGGGCATTTAACCTGCCAGTGGTTTGGGGCACGGATTACCGCCTGCAAGGTCGCACATTGTCCGTCGCTCGGGACGCGAACATTCCGTCGATTTACGCCGAGTACTTGGGGTCCGGATTGTGCGATCCCAAGGGGGTCGATGCCTATGTCGAAGGTTGCCTCAACGTAATGGCGGAACTGGATATGCTGGACGGCGCCAGCTTGTCGCACCAAGGGGCGGCATCACGAATTCGATATGAAGTGGATGATCATCGAGAAAGTGCCGGCCACATGCAGATCCGCAATCCATCACCGCGAACTGGGTTCTTCCAACCCGCCGTGCAGCTTGGACAGTCCATCACCGTTGGTGCCGCGCTGGGAGAAGTTACCGACGTTATGGGCGAGCAACGCACGACCGTCTGGTCACGGGAGAGCGGTATCGTGATTGTATTAGGCAACTCCCGATTAATAACATACCGTTGCTTGGTGTTTTCGATTACCCTCCCGAGACGTAGTGTGTGTTGA
>JASLPZ010000390.1:0-6275 GCA_030744725.1 Pirellulaceae bacterium | reverse complement strand
GACCGTTTCCAATGAAGCTAGTTCAGCTTGTAGCTCTTCGATCGTCGCTTGCAGTTTGGCAATCCGTTCAGGCATGATAATGGCGATCCTCTAGGGTCGGCCCGATATCTGATCAACGGCGACGTCGGGAACAGCGTACTTACCGCTGAGCAGCTCGGGCAGAACCGTAGTAATTTCCTTGGCCGGAATTGCAAAACTGGCAACTCGGCTAACTCGGGCAATGTTAATGCCGATGACATTCCCATCGATATCGACAACCGGCCCGCCGCAATCGCGCGGCCGCAACACCGTATCATGTTGAAGCACACTCGGGAATCCGCCTCGCCGTTTGCTTAACGGCCCGCCCAGGGTCTCCATGATTTCCGATTGGGCTTGATTGCCCAGATATTGTCGGTTTCCCAATGTTGCCGTGATGGTAGTCGGTTTTCCATTGCGACGAATCGCCAATGTGACCTGATCTCCAGGTTGGCGACTTTGAATCGCGCGAGTCACTTCATCAGGCGTGCTGACTTCAGTGGCCCCGACGCGGGCCACGATGTCACCTTTTTGAACTCGCGCTCGCGACGCACTGCTATCGGGGATGACCGACAGGACCTGAGCGCCTTGGCGCGTGGCCTGCAACTGGATTCCAAGCACGGCAACTGGCATGGCGCTCCGCCGCGGGAGCGCACTGACAATACCAATGGCCCGTGCGTCCGCCGTGCCACTCGCGGTGGCCAGCCAGGCACCAACTTCTGGCAGGTCTCCGTCTACCCACTGAACGGCGATCAGTTTCGCCTTCTCCAACTTCAGCAACGCCAGGTCGTGATCGCGCGAAATGCCCACTATTTTGGCGGGCAGACGCCTCCCATCGAGGAGAGCGCAAACGACGTCTTCCTTGAGTTCGCTGGCCTTGGTCAGAACAAGCCCATCGGCGTGCACGACCGTTCCCAGGGCAACTTGGGTCCCATTTGCCAGCACTCGCACCGTGCTTTTTGTGGCGGAACTGACGACGTCACGAAAAGCAAACCGCACGGACTCATGATTGCGCGAGTTCTCACTGGGAGCATCAAGCCGGCTGAGCCGCCGTAAGAAACCGGATGCCGGTTCATCACCGAACGAAGCCCGAGAACCGAACGTCATGTCGATGCCGAAACCGACGATCACACATCCAACAAAAACGAATCCGCGTATCATCTTCTGGGATCCCACCGATTACGGTTGGCAGACTAAATCAAATTAATTCCGCAAATCACCAATTTCTAATTCTACTCGCAACAACTCGTCGCCTCGACGAATTTGCAAGCGAACTCGTGTTCCAGGCTGCTTGTTGTTCACGAACTCTATCAGCGAGCCAAAATCTGTAACTGCGACATCATCGAACTTCACGATAACGTCTCCAGGCTGAATTCCACTGGCCGCGGCTGGTGAATCCGGCGTGACCTGAGCGATCTTGGCCGTGCCCGCGTCTCTCTTGCCGCGAACACCGATATAGGGCTGTACGCCTGGCGTGTGCCCCCACGCGTCACCCGCCGCCAATCGATCCCATTCCCGCCGATACGTGTCGATGGGAACGTGAAGATTGACGGTGAGCGGGGTTCCGATGCGGCTGTGAATTCCAATGACTCGTCCATCAATATCAAACAACGGGCCGCCAGAATCGCCACCAATCAAGGTGCAGTCCGTTGTGATCGAAGCATCGTCCTTGATGGACAGCACGCGTCCCACGCGAAGTATGGGTCCACGGCCAGGTTGGACACCTCCGGGATGCCCAGTCGCCAAGCACCATTGCCCGGGAGCCAGCTTGGCTGATGTGCCGAGCGGCGCGTGCGGCCAATCGATGCGGTTTGTCGTCCGCATCTCAGTAATCCTCACCATGCCAGCATCCAGCGTGCGATGCATGCCGAGCGTCTCGCCGCGAACTTGTTGGCCGTCGTGCAGGATCAATATCGCCCGTTCTCCAGGCCTGCCGGCGACATGGGCAGCGGTCAGTACATACCCTTCTTTGTTGACAATCACACCGCTTCCATGAGCATGTCCAACGCGTACGCCAACGGTGCAGGGAATGACTTTCTTGGAGACCTCCTGTATCTGTTGCTGCATGGCTCGCAAATCAGAAACACTGACCGGTGTAGCTCCCGCGAATATGGCATCCAACGAGGATGCCGCAGCATCCTCCGCAGCACCGGCGATCGGCGGCCAAACGCCCAGCACTATTGCGCACGCCAACCAACAGGTTGCAAACGCGCCGAGTCGCTTTCCTCGTGTTACCGAGCAGCTTCTAACCATGATGTTCCTCTTGATGCACAAACCTGTATGCTGAACGCCAGAATAGGCATTTCACCGGTCCCTTGAATGATACCGTATTTGATGTTGGTTTTCCCGCAGATTGTCGCGGGCGCGAGGATTTGACGGATGTTGGGATTACAACGATGGCAAAACTGATTTTCGGGTGTGGATATGTAGGATCTCGCGTTGCGCGGCGGTGGCTTGACGGGGGCGATCGGGTGTTTGCGCTGACACGCAAACCGGCGCGGGCTGCCGAGCTCGAGGAATTGGGGGTTTTTCCAATGATCGGAGATGTCACCGAGTCGCTGACGTTGCCACTGAAAGAGGATTTCGACACGGTCTTGTACGCCATTGGCTTTGACCGCTCGTCACCGCATACGATCGACGAAGTCTACGTCGACGGACTTGCCCGAGCGTTGGCCGCTTTGCCGATCGATGTCCAGCGCATCATCTACACCAGCTCGACGGGTGTATACGGTCAATCGGCGGGCGAATGGGTTAACGAGGAATCGCCCTGCGAGCCGCAACGCGCGGGCGGAAAAGCCGTGCTGGCGGCCGAACAGCTGCTGGCTAACCATCCGCTTGGCGCTCGTGCCATTGTCTTGCGACTGGCCGGCATCTACGGACCGAATCGTGTTCCCATGCTTCAACACGTTCAGCGGGGGAGACCTTTGGCTTTGACCGGCAATTCGTTACTCAACTTGATCCACGTCGATGATGTCGTGGAAGGGGTTCTGGCAGCCGAGAATTCCACGCAACTACCGTCTCGCTACAACATTGCTGACGGCTGCCCCGTCCGCCGTGCCGATTTCTATGGCGAACTCGCGCGTCAGCTTGGCGTGGATCCACCGTGTTTTGTCGAACCGAACCGCCAGTTGCCGACTGCCCAGCGGGACTTGAGTTCAAAACGGGTTCGAAATACGCGAATGATAACCGACCTGTTGCCAGGTCTGCTTTATCCAACCTACCGCGAGGGCTTGGCCAGCGTTATCCGATCCGCCAGTGAGTGAATGATCCAATGGAGATGTCCAGGTCAGCGGTTGAAGAAGTTCCTGCCGCTTAGGTACAATTTGCGTTGTTTGGCAACTGCTCTGGTGATGAGCCTGTCGATCGTCGCGCTGGGCGTGTGGCGTTGCGTCTCCACTTGAACTGAACATACGGATAGCTTGCGAATGTTGCCGCGAAAAGAACTATTTCCCAACGTTGTCGAAATCAACCATCAGGCTGGCCAAATCCTGGGTTGTAACGTCTACCTGGTGTTTGCTAAAGATGCGTGGATCCTGATCGATATCGGATACGAAGACACCGTGGAAGAGATCGTGGAGTTGATTCGCGAACTTGATTTTCCTCTCTCGCAATGCCAGACGCTAATTGCCACGCACGCCGATGTCGATCATGTGCAAGGACTGAGCAAAGCCAAACAGCTGTTGCGTTCTACGATCACAGCCCATCCATTGGCGGCCAAGCCGTTGGAACAAGGTGACCGATTAGTGACCTTTGCCGAAATTCAAGCACAGGGTATCGACATGGAAATGCCGCCGGTAGATGTCGAGCATCTGGTCAATGACGGTGATGTCATTCAGATTGGCGACATCGAGTTGGAAGTGTGGCTCACTCCCGGTCACACTGACAGTCAACTTTCGTTCCGCCTCCGCAACTTGCTTTTCAGCGGCGACAACATCTATCGCGATGGGTGCGTCGGGGCGATCGACGCACATCACGGCAGTAACTTGCCCCAGTTTGTGAACTCCCTCGAGAGGATTCGCCAGAGTGATGTTGAATGGCTGCTTCCGAGCCATGGCCCGATTTTCCGCAAGGATAATCAGCTGCTCGATAACACGATTGCACGCTTGAAAGGTTACCTTCACATGGCCGATTTTGGCACCTGCGCCGTCGATTGGCCGCTGATGGACGAGTGGGAGAAAGAGCTGACCGACGGGAAGATGCCACACTGAACCAGCCGACGCGGTACCAGGTGCAACGCAATTGCAGCCATTTTCCTCTTGCTGCCAACATTCGCAAAGCCGCGTGGACAGACGCTAGGGCAGTCGTCTCGCAATGATCGGGATCTACCGGTTTTGGCGAATATTCGTTCAATGCCGATCGTGCCGAGAGCCGATGGGTAAGACTAGCGAGGCTGTGCCCTCGGACCGACGCGAGCTATCGCTCGGTTGCGGCGACCCGCTCCCCGACCAACCTGCGGTCGGTGCCCGTCGCTAAAAACTAGACCCATTTGTGCAAGAAAACCTGACACGAGCTTTCTAGACCCAACGTCACGGCGGTACGCACGCGCGGATTCCGTGGCGACACGCGACACAGACATATTTCAGGGGGACGAACCATGCGTCATAGCATATGGACGCTTTTCGGCATTTTGGCCCTAGTACTGTTTTTCCAGACGGAAGACGTGCAAGCGCAGCAACGCGCCTATGGCCGTACTTGGGGCAACGCCTACGGTTCTCATGATTGGGAACGATTCTACCACTACCCCTATGTTTACTACCCGCAAAACTACTGGGGTAACGAGTACTATCGCAGCGCCGAAAGCCTCTATCACCGCTATCCTCCGGAGATGCGGATCCCCGTTTACAACAAGGATTGGCACAACTATTACCCAGAAGGCCGGCGCTATCATTGGGGACACCACTTCATATTGGATACGTTCTAGCGCTGGGACCAGCCCATTTTGCCGAACTGGTAATAGATCTCCACAGCCTTGCGCAGCTGGTCTATTGCAACCCATTCGTCACACGTATGCGCCTGGTCGATGCTGCCTGGGCCGAATACCACAGTCGGCGCTCCAATTGCGTCAAATGCTGGCGCGTCAGTGCCGTACGGCACGCCAATGTTGCGACCGCCACCGCCGTTGGCCCGCGCGACATCGCCCAATCGGGCAGCGAATTCCGCGTTGCGACCGATGTCCAGCCCGTTCGATGCTATGTACGGCGCATCATGAGTTACCAATGGATCGGCGAGTGTCCTATCGGCAATGAAGTCGATCACTTGTTGGTACGCCTTCATCGCATCTTCGCCGGGGAGCACGCGCCGATCGATCTCGATCGTGCATTGATCCGGCACTGTGTTGACGCTAATGCCGCCGTTGATGACACCAACACTCAGTGTGGGGCCACCGACCAACGCATGTTTGCCCAAGTTTGGCGATTCGTCTTCGGCGTAACGCTCGATGGCCGCCAAGACTCGAGCCATCCGATAGAACGCATTGTCACCTAAATGGGGCATTGAACTGTGCGCAGCCTTGCCACCGGTGTGGCACCGCCAACGTACAACACCCTTGTGTGCAACAACCACTTCCAGCAGAGTTGGCTCGGCAACGACCACCGCGTCTGGCAAAGACGGCATGATGGGCGAATCGCCTGCAGCCCAACTGCGTGCCATCGCGGTGGCGCCACCATAGCCATATTCTTCATTCACCGAACAGGCCATCACGATCGTTGGCATACCAACGGGGCGCTCCTCGGCCAAACGAGAAAATGCGGTCAACATACAGGCCATGCCGCCTTTGATGTCGCAGGCACCGCGGCCATAGACGCGGTCATCTCGGGCTTCTGGTTTCCAGGGATCGATTGTCATGCCCTCGACGGGAACCGTATCTTGATGCGCCTCAAAGACGGTGACACCGGCTGCAGGATCGCCTTCCAATCTCGCCAAGATATTCGTTCGAAGGGGCTCAACCTCTTGCACGCAATACTCAAGTCCCATTTCTTGAAACAGCGATTCGAGCTTCTCCGTCATCGCATATTCAAGATACTCGTCGCCAGCTACCTCGCGTCCCATCGGATTCACGCTGGGAATTCTGACCAAATCACACAACACGTGAACCACATCGAACGGCATCATTCGGCTCCCTTGCGACAAAAAACTACGAATCGGAAACGCATTATCCGGGTTTCGAAGGGCCTTTGAAATGCATAGCCCGGATTATTCATGAGAGCCAAGATTGGCCGTGGTCTGATAGTCTTCCGGTTGTTTTTTGGATAACCGGATGA